>VHCZ01000031.1 GCA_016871535.1 Verrucomicrobiota bacterium | reverse complement strand
TTTTCGCGCCAAAGGCCGCCTGGCTTCGTTGCTCCTCAGTCGAAGATCCAGGGAGGATATTCTCCTTCGTCGCGCCTCGCCATCCGGCCTTTGGCGCGAAAACAGGACCCCGCGGAATTTTCGGACACGCTCTGAGGAGAAACGAAGCCAGAAAGCCAAATCGCCCCAGCCCTCCGGGGCGGGGCGGCGCCTGGCCGTCTGCGGCGTTGCTCGTCGGTCCCAGCCCCAAAACGGGGATGCTCCCTCCTCGCGCCTTGCATCCGGACAGGCGGCGCTCCCGCCAAAACCGGAAGCTATTTTTGCACAGACCCTAAGGCCCGCCCGTGTGGCAGTCGCTGCAGAGAAATTCTTTGTCATATTCCTCACCCGGATGCCCGAACTTCAAACCGGCCGGATTCAGTTTCTCAATTTGGGCGCCGTTTCCTTGCGCCAGAATGAGGTGGCAGGCGTTGCAGTCGTTGGCCTTGATCATGCTCTTGCCTTCGGCGCTCGTGTGCTTGCCGTCATGGCAACGAAAACAACCGGGCCAGTCTTTGTGGCCGATGTTGTCCGGATACACGCGCCAGTTGGCCTTCATTTCGGGAAAGAAATTATCCCGGTAAATCTGCTGGACGGTTTGAATCGTTTTCCGGAGGCGGGGGGTATCGGGATAGGCATTGGCCAGATGGGTCGCGATCTTCTGCAGCGCATCGGTTTCATTGGTGTAGCACTGGGTCAGCGTATGAACCGCGTTGGTCTTGATGAACGGGAGCGCCGGATCGATCTGGTCGAGTTTCATGGCCAGATCCACGGCGGAGTTCGGCGACTCGAAGATGTGCGCCGGACGATTGTGGCAGTCCATGCAGTCCATGACGCGGATGGCGTCCGGGTCCACCGTATTGGTAAATCCAGGCGAACGGAATTCGGTCACCACGCCTTGATGATCGGTGAGCCGGACCCACGGGATTTTCTGCCGGGCTGGATCTGCGGCGTAGTATTCAACTTTGTTGCCGACATTCATGTGCCAGTGGATGCCGCCAACCGGACCGTGGGTGGGGTCGCCGCCGCCGACTTTGAGCAACAGCCGGATTTCGTGCAGCGTGTTCGTTTGATCGCTCAGAAAGTAGGAATAGGTTCGGTCCAGATTGCCGACGAATTTCTTCGGCCAGTGGCATTGCTCGCAGGTTTCCTGCGCCGGACGCAGATTCTTGATGGGCGTCGGAATCGGGCGGGGAAAAATGTCCTTCAAGGTCGCATAGACCTGATAGGTGCCTGAGAGTTTGGAGCGGACGTACCAGGTTGCGCCCGGTCCAATATGGCATTCCGTGCAGGAAACTCGGGCGTGAGGCGAATGCCGGTAGGTAACCAATTCCGGCTGCATGACGGTGTGGCAGGCCTGCCCGCAGAACTCCACCGATTCTGTGAAATGATACGTGTGGTAGCTGCCCATGGCCGTGAAAAGAAGGAAGATCACGGCAATCCCCATGAAAACACCAAGGATGCGCCGGTCTCTGGGACGCGCCAAATCGATCTGCAACGGCGGAGCGACGCCGTGGCTGCGCGCTATCTTCCAGCGGCGGAGCAATACGCCCACAACAAACAACCCCAGGCCCATGACCAGGAAGGCCGGCGCCACCAGATAGGTCAGAACCCCGACGTACGGATTGGCGAAGTGCGCGAGCGAATCCAGCAGGAACAGCAGGAAGAACGCGAATACGCTGGCAACAATGATGATGAGACCGAGCAGGCTCGTCCAGTTGCGCAACAATAAGGAACGGCTGATTCCTCCGGAGGGATTGGGTTCTGGGTTCATGATTGAATCAAGGTGAACAGTGCTTTGGGTCCCGGCCCCACGCGTAGCGCAGATTTGTAATCTGCCGTATCGCGGAACTGCATTCCGCAGGGGTTCGAGAGGTTCCAGGGCTCTGGAACGGGTCGAAGCGCCGCCGAATCCAAATCGGCGGATACGGCACAGCGCGACGTAGCCGCAACCAAAGGAGCGCGGACAGCCTTGTCCGCGAGTCGTCCGCAGATGCAAGCAACGCGCGGACAAGGCTGTCCGCGCTCCGAGAATCGTAGCGACCAGCGACGATTTCGAGCCATTCTGATAGAGGGCGGCTCTGCCCTACGCGGATGGCAAGCTAAACACATACGCTCTCCAGGGAGAGGGTTCTCCATTCGCCACGGCGGCCTGTTGGCTGTCCGCTTCTGATTCTTCCCGCTGCGGGGATCAAGTCTCCCTCTCCCCTGGGGAGAGGGCCGGGGTGATGGGAACGCTGAGCCAAACCGCCAGGGACCCAATCACTTTTTCGGAAAGGCGCGCATGTAAGCAATCAGCGCCTTGATCTGATCATCCGTCAGATCGGTGAAGGGTTTCATCAACGTCTTGTCCGCTTTATCCTTCAGCCCTTCCTTGATCGCTTTGAACGCGGCGTCGTCCTTCATCTTCGCCAGGACGGCGGGATCGGTGTAGTCCTTGGCGCCAAGCTTTTTGCCCATCTTGGTGTCGCCTCTGCCGTCGCTGCCGTGGCATTTGGCGCATTCCTTTTCGTAAAGAGCCTTCACGTCCTCCGCCTGAGCTGCAGCCAGGGCCGCGCCCAGGAGCGCGATGCCGAGCAGAATCGATTTGTTTCGTGAGTTCATTTTCAGTGAAGTGATTTTCGTTTTGGCCCTGAGTCGGGCTGTTTGCGCGGTCAATATCGATTTCCGGGACGTCCCTCGCTCTCCCGGATTTGGCCATTTGTCTTCATTTCTTGAGCAGCGTCAGGACTGCTGAGCCTGCGCAGTCTGGGCCGAGGCCAAAGGCAGAAAGAGCTTGATGAAAACTCCCAGTAAAACGAACGGCAAAGCCAGCAGCGCGAGAGACAACAGCCAGCCTTCGTGCCCGGCGAATTCCAGTTTGTAATCCATGAATCCCCGCAGGCTCTTCGAGAACAGTTGGCCGCCGATGACGACGTTCCAGCGCATGGACAGCACCCCCACCAGGATCAGCACGCTGCCAATGAAATAGATCCAATGCCGTGCGGATTCCGTGAGCCGCCGCCGGAAGAGTTGAACGGCGCCGAGCAGCAACAAAGGCACCAGCGTGCCGAAGAAGGCCTGGCCGACGAGCAACGTGTAAAAAAGCCGGCCCGCCGCGAGCGATTTGAGGATGTGAATCGATTCGTCCGCCGAATAAAGCCGGTGAATCCAATCCAGACTCTCAATCGCCGCATCAATGACCAGCGCGAAGAAGAGGAATTTCCCCATGGTATCCAGGCAGTCGGTGCTGGCGGGAACCCGCCGCGCCCAGCTCAAGACCATGTAGATGAAAACGCACAACGCCATGCCGGAGACAATCGCGGAGAAAATGAAAATGATCGGCATGAGCACGTTGCCCCACCACGGGTTGGCCTTGATCGAACCGAAAATGAACCCCACGTAGCCGTGGAGCAGAAAGGCCGAAGGAATGCCGACGATGGAAATGATCCGCCCCATGCGCGCGTCCAACCGCAGCGCCGGCTCCGAAACGTCATGCACGCCGAGCGTGAACGCGCGGTAGATCACGCCGCGCAACCCGGCCTGCGCTCGCGACCACCCGACGAAGTCGCTGCGGTAATCGAACCAGAGTTCCAGGAGCAACACCGCCATCAGGTACCAGGCGTACACGAATCCGAACATTGCCATCGGCGAACTCAGATGCGGCGTTATCATGATCTCGAAGCACCGCTCCGGGTGTCCCAGATGAAGGAGCAACGGCATGGGAGCGCACAACAAAAACGCAAGCGAGGTGAGCAAGGAAAGGCGGTACACCGGCTCCAGCGCCCGCACGTTGAAGACGCGGACGAGCGAGGCCATGATGAACGCGCCCGCGACCAATCCGGTCACGTACGGATAAACGACAATCAGAACGCTCCACAGCGGGTGGACGGTCGCTTCGTTCGGATAAGCGAAGCCTTCGACACGCGGCAGAATATCAACGATGCTATTGGTGAGGTTGTGATTCATACTAGCGCACTTCCTTGTCCAGTTCGGCGTAGAGAACGCGCGGCGCGGTTCCGAGGTGCGGTTTGAGGCTTTGCGCCGCTTTGTTCTTCTCGATGAAGCGGTGGATCGGATCGTTCGCCACCGGGTTCTTCAGATCGCCGAAGACGCGGGCCTCGGTCGGGCAGACTTCCACGCAGGCCGGCTTAAGCCCGCGAGTGATCCGGTGGTAACACAGCGAACATTTTTCGGCCGTTTTCGTGACCGGATTCATGAACCGGCAGCCGTACGGACAGGCTTGAATGCAAAACCCGCAGCCAATGCAGTATTTGGGATCGACCAGCACCGCCCCGTCCGGCGTGTCGAAAGTCGCGCCCACCGGGCAGACCTGGGAACACGGCGAATGCTCGCAGAGGTTGCAGAGCTTCGGCACGTAAAAGGATTTCAGGATTTGCTCTTTGGGCACCAAACTCGGTGGAAAACCGTGCATCCCTCCGTTGGGCGAATCGACGAGGGTCTCGCCGCGCATCTCGCCGGAGCCGGGTTCCGGCCGGGTAATGACGTAGCGCTCGATCCAGGTGCGGAAATAATTCGGCCCGACCGGCACGGCGTTCTCGGTCTTGCACGCTTCGACGCACAACCCGCAGCCGATGCAACGGTCCACGTCGATCGCCATGAGCCATTTGTGTTTGGTGGGGTCGTAACCTTTGGGCGTGTGCGATGACACCAACATTTTCTGCACCGCCGCTTTGGCTTTGCGGGACAGGGACAGAGTGAGGGCGCCGGCCAGAGCGCCAGTGAGGGCGCGCAGAACGCTGCGACGGCCTAAGGGCAGGCTTTGAAAATGCCCTTTGGATGGAACTGGCCGCTGGCTCGTTGCGATTTTCGGCGGCAGGTTGCCGCCGAAAACGGGCTGGTAGCCCGTTCCACCCATTTTCAAAACAAGCTCTAAGAGTTTCTTCATGGAACTTCGTTCGGTTGATGAGGCACGTGGCATTCCGTGCAACGCTGCCCGGTGTAATGCTCCTTGGACTTGACCTGCTTGAGCCATTTCGGACGCGCCGGGTCAGCCTCGTGACAACGCACGCAATGGCTGTAGGTCAATTTGCTGACGGAAACATCCGGGTTCTCGGCGTGCGCCTGGCCCGTGCCATGGCACGATTCGCAAGCCACGGTTTTGTGTTCGTATTTGGCCAGGCGCTGGACCACTTCCGAGTGGCACTCGTCACAGGCCTTCTGGCCGGCATACGTCGTGGGCCGCGCGGCAATCTCATCGAGCGCCACCGCGCGGTACCAGCCATACATGCCGAAGGATTGAGGCGTCAAAAAATACCGGGCCGTCAGATAGAGCGTCACGATCACCGCCGTGAGCAGGAGCAGCCGGGAGATTTGAGGAGGAATGTGAAGCCGCATAAAACAGGGATAACGCTAGTCATCCGCTCCACGGATTGCTTCGTGTGGATTGCTGAAGTTTAGGCTTTTTTTGTCTGGTGACGCGCAGCAGGCGGGGCAATCAATCCCAACGGCTCAACCGCAGATAACTGCGGCGCGGAAGCCGCAACCGAAGCCGTTGCAACGTTACATCGTTAAACCGTTGAATGGGTTAAATGGCCCGCCTTCTGAGAAACAAAAAAGGCGGGCGCAAGGCCCGCCTCGGTGCATGGCAGAGGAACGCAGTTACTTCTTGCCAAACTCTCGAATATACGCGACGAGCGCTTTGATCTCGGTGTCGCTCAGCACGTCCCCGTACGGTTTCATTTTCGTTTTGTCGCCTTCCTTCATGCCTTCTTTGACGTGCTTGAAGGCGAGGTCATCCTTCAATTCCGCGAGGACCTTCGCATCGCTGTAGTCTTTAACTCCGGATTTCTTGCCCATTTTGGTGTCGCCTTTGCCGTCAGGGCCGTGGCACTTGGCGCATTGCTTGTCCCAGTTCTCTTTGACATCCGCCGCGAGGGTCGAAACCGCGGTCGCGCAGAGAAGGCCCAGGCTTAACCACATGATCTTTTTCATACGTATCCAGTTTCAGTATTGAGGTTCACTTCTTGAACGCGCGGACATACGCGACGATTTGTTTGATCTCCTCGTCGGACAATTTGTCCGCGAAAGGCTTCATCAGCTCTTTGCCGTTCTTGTCTTTCATGCCCTCCTTGATTTGCTTGACCATCCGGTCGTCGGTGAAAGTCGCCTGGTACTTGGCATCAGTCAGATCTTTCGCGCCGGCTTTCTTGCCCGCTTTGGTTTCGCCTTTGCCGTCTTTGCCATGGCAGGAAGCGCAGTTCTTGTCCCAGACCTCTTTCACGTCGGCGCCGCGCGCGGTCATCACGGTGGCGAAGAGCAGAGCGCCCGTTAGCAATATCAGTCTTTTCATGAATCTCTCGGAATGGTTATGTGCTTTCAGAATTCTTGTCCTGGCCATGGCCAATATTGGTCTGGCCCCAACACCGCGAACCTACGGGCGGACGCGTCCGACTGCTGCTCGAATCTTGGCAATTGATCTCCTTCTTTTGGATACCTGGCCTTAGGGTCCGTGCAAAAATAACTTCGGATTTTGCTGGAGGCTGTTTGGCTCTCTGGCTAGGCGCGAGCGACGAGCAGACCCGCTGCGGTCTGAAAGGAGCGAGCAACAACGCCAGAGAGCCAAACAGCCCCAGCCCTTCGGGGCGGGGCGGCGCCTGGCCTGCGGCTTCGTCGTTCGCTCGGTCACAGACCGCTGCGGGGATGCTCCCTCGCTCACTCCTCGCCGCAGGCCAGGTGGCGCTCCCGCCAAAATCCGAAGTTATTTTTGCACGGACCCTTAAGGCCAAATTGCGAAATCCGAAATCCCAAATCCGAAACAAAGAAGGAGATTCACTTGACCAGTCCGCCGGTGTGGCACTCTGCGCAGGCGAAGTCGGAGTACTCGGCGTCGATGTGGAAGAAGGGAAGGCCCTTGGGGTTCAGCGTCTCGAGTTGCGGACCGCTGCCCTGGGCCAGGATGATGTGGCAAGAGTTGCAATCGCTCGCTTTGATGGAGCGTTTCCCGTCCGCCGTCTTGTGCCGCCCGTCATGGCACCGGAAACACCCGGCCCAGTTCTTGTGGCTGATGTTGTCCGGATACACGCGCCAGTTGGCTTTCATCTCCGGGAAGAAGTTGTTGCGAAAAATGTCCTGCACCTCGCCCACCAGCGAGTCGATTTTGGAATAGTCCGTGTAGGCGGCGCGCAACACGGCGGCGATTGTCTGGAGCGCCTCGGACTCGGTCGCGTAGTTCCGCGTCAACACTTCGACAGAGTTCGATTTCACCCACGGCAAACGGGGATCGATTCGTCCCACGGACATCGCGAGATCGACCGCTTCATTCGGCGAGCGAAAATGGTGGGCGGGCCGGTTGTGGCAATCCATGCAGTCCAGACGGCGAATCTCCAACGGCTTGGGTTCGCCTTGAAAATCCTTCGTGCGGTATTCCGTCACGACCCCTTGCGGATCGGTGAACCGGACCCAGGGAATCACCTGCCGTTGTTCGTCGCTGGCGAAGTACTCGACCTTGTTTCCGAGGTTCATGTGCCAGTGGATGCCGCCGGCGCGTCCGGAGCGGGTTTCGCCTCCCCCGACGTTGAGCAACATCCGGACAGTGAAGGGCGTGTTGGTTTCGTCGGCGAGAAAGTGCGAGTAAGTGCGTTCCACGTTGCCGACGAATTTCTCCGGCCAATGACAATGTTCGCACGTCTCCTGGGCCGGGCGCAGATTCTTGATCGGCGTTTTGATGGGCCGCTCGAAATTGTTGGCCACGGTGGAGGCGAGCATGCGGACGCCGTTCAGCTTCGATTTGAAATACCATGCCGCGCCAGGCCCGACGTGGCATTCCACGCAAGACACCCGCGCGTGCGGCGAGTTCTGGTAGGTGACGAACTCCGGTTTCATCGGCGTGTGGCACGCCTGGCCGCAGAATTGGACCGACTCGCTCACCTGATACGTGCGATGGCTGCCGAATGCGGTCAGGAGCAGGAAAATCGGCGTGCCAACCAGAAATCCCGCGAGAAGTTTCTTGTCCTGCGGGCGGGCCAGATCAATCGTGATGCGCGGAGCCGGCGCGCCGGGCAACGCCTTATGAAGCTGCCACCGGTGCAGGATCACGCCCGCGGCCACGAGCGCCATCCCCGAGATCAGAAAGCCGGGCGCAACCACGTAGGTCAGGATGCCCATGTAGGGATTGCGGTGCTCGGCCATCAGGTCGATGGCGAACAGCAGCACGAAAGCGAAGAAGCTCCCAATCGCGAGAATAAATCCCGCCAGGCTCAGCCAGTTTCGCACCAGGCGCGGGTGGCGTGGATTGTCAGAGGAATCGGTCATCGCAACTTGGAATTCGCCCTCTCTTCCCTGCGAAGGGAGGAGAGGGACGGGGAGAGGAGAGCCATCTTCATTGGTTTTTCCCCTCTCCTCAATCCTCTCCCCTCTTGTTCCTCACGGGGCGAGGAGGAAGAGGAGGGGGTTTCAACAACCTTTCATGGACCTGGCGATTCTTGGGCGGCCTAAGGAGCCTTCTTCAAACTGCGCAGGAATTTGATCAGCTCCATGATCTCCGCGTCCGTGAGCTTGTCCCCGAGCGGCTTCATCTTCTCCTCGCCTTTCTCGGTGAGACCCTCTTTGATCGCTTTGAAGGCTTTGTCATCCTTCAACGCTTCCTGAACTTTCGCGTCACGATAATCTTTGACCCCGACCTTCTTGCCCATGCGGGTGTTGCCGCTTCCATCCTTGGCGTGGCAAGAGGCGCAATGTTTGTCCCAGAGCGCGGCGGAATCAGCGGCGAGGGCCGTCCCGGCGAGGCAACAAAGCGCCGCGACCAGACTGGCTTTCAGAATCATTTTCATAAGAATCTCCGGCATCGACCACGCCCGGAAAATTATCGAGGTGAACGATCCTTGGCAAGGTCAGGCGGTAAGGCGAGGTAGGGCGAGTCCGCCCCGGCGAGCCGCTCGACGTACCCGGAACACGTCCGGTGCAAGCGCATCTCTGCGATGCTGCGATGGACAAATCTATGTTGCATATGCAACACGAACTTGTCCATGCCGCCTCGGCTCGCTGGGGACATGCTCGCCCTACCACGAGGCTCACAAGAGGATCCGGATCGCGCTTGGCAACAGGAGCGCTCTTACGGAAACTCCGCGGGCGAACACAGACCAGGCTATGGCAGGCTTATCACGGCGCGCGACCGTTGCGGATCTGGCTCAGGAGCCGTTTCGCATATTTTTCCCAACCGGCGTGCTGGCCGGGATTACCGGGGTTTTGCTGTGGCCGCTGCATTTCTGGGGATTCAGCAGCTTCTATCCGGGCCAGGGCCACGCGCGGATCATGGCCTCCGGATTTTTCGGAGCGTTCGTCTTTGGATTTCTCGGCACGGCGCTGCCGCGCATGCTATCCGCCGAGCCGCTGGGCTTGCGCAACGTCCTGCTGATTCTCTCTCTGCACGTCTCGATGGTAACGGCCTACGCGATGCAGAAGATACTTTGGGGAGATCGAATCTTCCTGGCGCTATTGACGCTGTTCGCGGTCCTGATGCTCAACCGCGCGAGAAAACGCCAGGACACGCCGCCGCCGGGGTTCGTGCTCGTGGGATTGGCCTTCGCGTGCGCGCTTTCCGGAGCCGCGCTGGCGGTGTTCCAGCCCGGCGGGGAGGAAGGCGGGGCTTACTGGGTCCTCTTGCAGCGGCTGCTGTCGTATCAGGGATTCGTGCTGCTTCCGATTCTCGGCGTGGGGCCATTCATTTTGCCGCGGTTCTTCGGGCAGAAGAGCTCGCATGATTTTCCCGAAATGCTCGCCCCCTCGGCCGAATGGCGGAAGAAAGCGGCCCGGGCGCTGGTTGCGGGAATCGTGATCGTGGCGTCGTTCTTCCTGGAGGTCGAAGGCTGGCATCGCTCGGCCTATGCGGTTCGATTTGCGACGGCCCTGGGTTACCTCGCCCTGGAATTTCCATTTTCCAGGCGCGGAACCGAGGCAGGCAACGCGCTGGCCACGTCGTTGCGAATCGCGTTCGCCGCTCTGGTCGGCGGATTTATTCTGATCGCGCTGGTTCCGGCTTATCGCGTGAGCCTGCTGCACCTGACGTTGATCGGCGGCTTTGCTGTCATGACGTTCACCGTCGCCACGCGGGTTGTCTTTGGCCACAGCGGCAATCTGCCCAAGCTGCGGGAACGCCATGGCTGGCTTCTGATCGCGGTCGGCCTGATGCTGCTCGGCATGGCGACGCGCGTCAGCGGCGATTTCTGGCCGAAGATTATGGTTTCCCACTATAACTACGGCGCGATCGCCTGGATCGGCGGCGTGCTGGTCTGGGCTTGGCGTGTTTTCCCCAAGCTGTTGCAGGCTGAAGGGGAATGACCCGGATCGGCCGATTTGCAATCGGTTCGCTACGGCGATCTCCAGAGCCCTTGAGCTTGTCGGAGTTTTGCGGAATGCGATTCCGCGAATACGGCGCAGCGCGGCGTGGCCGCAACCAAAGGAGCGCGGACAGCCATGTCCGCGAGTCGTCCGCAGAGGCAAGCAGCGCGCGGACAAGGCTGTCCGCGCTCCGGGAATCGTCGCGGCGCGCGACGATTTCGGGCGATACTGATAGATTGAAATCTGCGCTACGCTAAACGCATACACCGGAGCCTCGCCGATCGGAAAGTCGTAGAAGCCGCGCCATCAGACGATCGCATTTCTTGACGGAAGAGTGTGGTCGGCGAGGGCGCCGACCACAGCACGCGGGGGCGCGTGCGGTCCCCAGGTCAAGGCGTGCGTTAAATTTAGAACAAGTACCGCAAGCTCGAGTAAACCAGGTGAGCTTCGTAGTCGTTGTGGCCGCCGGAGGTTTCGTCCCGATTCTGGAAGTAGCCGTATTTCACCGTGCTGACGAGGTTCTTCCGAATGCGATGGATGATCGCAGCGGTGACGCCGTGCTCTTCAGCGCCGACGCCGTAAGGCTGGGTGAATTGGGAGTCATCCGCGTAGTTGTCCGCGCGATAATAGAAGTACTGCGCCTGCAAATCGGTCTTGTCCGACAGCGCGTAGCCCGCCGCGGCTGTTGCATTCCAGTAACTGTTGTCCACGTTCGACACCAGGTTCGTGCCGGGCACGGACCGGGCTGTGGGCGATTGGGTCTTGTCCCAAACATAATTGAGGCTCGCTTGCAAGTAGAGCCGGGGGATCGGAGTCCACGACACGCTTTGGCTCAGAATATGGCTGCGCGCCTCGGCGCTCTGGACCGGCGCCAGGTAATCTCCGATGGTCTCGATGGTCGAAAGCTGGAAATCGTATCGGCTGACCAGAGTCACATTGTCCAGCGGACGCATTGTCACCCGCACGTTCACGTCGTCCGTCTCGAAATTCTGGTCCCGGAAAAACGCCGGATAGCGATTGGAGGACGGCGGCGCATTGGTAGCCGGCGTATCGAGGAGGTGGTCGTAACTGTTCTCCCGGATCTTATGGTAGTACTGCGCCCCCATATTGAGGCGCCGGATCGGATACCAGTTGGCGCCGGCGACGTATTTCTGGGTAAAACGGGTCGAGTCCGTGTCCCGGACCAGATCCACCACGCCTGTGGTCGCTTCCAGTTCGCGCTCCATCAAATCGCCTTCGCCTTCGAGCAACTCGGCTCGCGCATAAAAGGTCCAGTTCGTGAGGCCGGTGTAACGCGCTTCCAGGCTCTGCGATACATCCAGAAATCCGCGCTCGCGCAAGTTCAGCAAACCCTCGGAGACCGCCGCGAACGCCGGGCCTGCGCCCACGTTCGTTTCGGTGAATTCCGCCACTCCGTCCAGGTCCTGTTTCTCCACGCGCACCGACGGCACAATGGCCCAACCGCTCCAGGGCGTGAGCATCAGATTGAAGTTGCCCACGTGTTGTTTGACTTGCGCGCCGCCGGTCAAACCGAAGAAACCTTCGTCCCGCTGCTGCCGCCGCGCAAAGAGCGGGTCGTAGATCGGATCGTAGTCCGCGCCGTAAATGCGGCTGCCGGAGATATCCGTATCGAGAGTCGTGAACGAATAACCGGTGGTGACGAGGACTTTCTCGTTCAGCCGAGTCTCTGTAAAGGCGTGGGCGTTGAACAGGTCGGTGTCCACTCCTTCGCGGTGGGTGAGGACGCGATCGCCGGTGGCTTCACCGGGGCGCCGCCGAATATTGAGCGAATTGTCGTTCTTGGAGAATTCGTAGCGCAAGCCGGCGCCGAGGTCAGTGTTGCCGATCTTGTGCTTCACGTCGGCCGCAAAAATGTCCCGCTCCTCGTCAAGGTCTCTAAACGCCGGGACAATGCCGCGCGCGCCCGCTCCGCCGGTGGTGTTGGAGTCGCCCCAAATCGTCGAGTCCTTGCGTCCATCCCGGAATTGATGGCTGTATCGGAACGTGAGTTCCGGTTTGTCCGGCAGCGTGAGGCCGCCTTCGAACCACGCTTCGCCACGGTCTAGCGTCAACTCTTCATCGTAGATCGAGAACCATTGGCCGTTCCTGGGAAAGTACCCGCCGCTGCCGTCGAACCAAGACCGGAACTCCTTGTATCCGGCGCGAAGATAGCCGATCTCCGGATTGGACAACTCGAGTTTCAGCGAATAGTCATCGGTGTCGAAGATGCCTCGCCCCTCGATGGAGAAGAGACCCTTCTTGCCCACGTCCTGCTCGTAATGAAAACTTTCCACGCCGCCAAAAGCGCTGCCAGGCAGCCCGTATCGGCGCTGGTAAGCCGCTTTGTCGCCTTGCAGCAACACGCCGCCGGCCGAGACGTCGAACCAGTTGCGGTAGTCCGCGGCCGTGTCGTCCGCTTTCTTTTCCAGCGCGGGTTTTTTGTCTCCGGCCGCGGCGGCGGAGGCTCCCGGGTCGGCCGCCTGGGCGGGCCAATTGATCAATCCGGCGCTGAACAGCGCGGAAGTGACCAGAGCGAATTGCTGCCGTCTGTTTGCTCGCCGATCTAGTGCGTTCATCGATGCTCCTACTGGGTTAGTGAGTTTGCGGCCGTTAAAATCTGAGAGACGAACCAATCTGTGAGCCGTGCACGGCTTCGTGACAGCCCGCCGACCAGCAACTGCCCCGAGGCAGCCGCGTGGTATGATCCTGCCCGCCGATGACAATGCGGCCGGCCGTCGTCTGCTGCTGGAAATGGCATTTCATGCACAGCATCGAATTCCGTTCCTTGAGCATTCTCTGATTCACCGAACCGTGGACTGCGTGGCAAGTCGTGCAGCCTTCGCGAACGGCTTCGTGCTCGAAAACGAACGGGCCGCGTTGCGCCGTATGACAACGACCGCACGTGTCGAACTCCGTGGCCAGCGCCGTGCCTCCGCCGATGACGGCGTCGCCTTTGTGCGGATCGTGGCAATCCCCGCAACTGATCTTGCCCTCCACGACCGGGTGATGGTGCGGCAGGTTGAACTCGCCCCGCTTGTCCAGATGGCACTGAAAACACGCGTCCGGGGATTTCCGCGGGTTGATGATCGTGTGGTGCGCGCCGCCCGATTCGCTGTGCAGGCTGCCGGGGCCGTGGCACGATTCGCAGCCCACGTTGGCCGCATTTTGGCCGGGCGCCTTCAACCGCGCGTGGGTCGCGGCGTGAAATCCCTTCGTAATGTTCTCGTGACACTGCGCACAAGTTTCCGAGCCGACGAACGTGGCCCCGGGGATATTGGGCGGCGCCACGACGACGCGCGTGACACTCACGCACGAAACCAGGATGGAGGCGGCCAACAGCGTGCCCAGAACAGCCAGCCGCCTGGGCGGGCCGAATCGGGCCAGGCCGGTTCTTTTTTTCGGGGGAACAGAGTTCACTTCGGAGTTCATAGGTTTTTGTTCTTGGTTTCCCGTGTCGGATCCCGTCGCTGCGTCTTTGCGGATAATGCTACACGGAGGTTGGAAGGAGGCTGCACATTGTTTGGCTTTTCTTCACCCTTTTTTTGGCTATCGCGCGATTGTCACGAGTTCTTTTGCTTCCTGTCTTGCCACACACACGCGAATCGGGACTGCCGTCAGAGACAGACCGTGGCCGGCAGTTCCAGGCCGGTCGGCGCTTCGTAAATCTCCGCGCAACGGTGACATACACTTTCCTCAAGAGTCCACGCGGGAAATTCTTTCCGGATCGCGAACACAGTATCCTCTTTCAGCGCGGGCCCTTCAATCCAATCAAATGCCGCGAAACCGCACAAAGGGCACGGCGCGCCCGGCGCCCGCCGATGCGAACCGCTCAAGCCGCGTGGATCGCGCGCCAGGTCCAGCAACGCCGGGTGACGCGGAGAAGCGCCGGTCCACAATGACTCGAAAAGCGCGCGGCGTTGATCGGCGTCGAGGAAGTTGTAGGCGCGCTCGAATTCATCGCGCCTCCGTTCCATCGCTGCCTCCGTCGCGCGACCCAGGCCCGTGAGCCGGCCGTCAATGGTGACGTCCCAGAGCAGCCGGTAGCGTTCTTGAACGAGACGCTTCTGCGAGGCCGTTTCGCCAAACTGGCTCGCATCGCGCGCATAACCAAAAGACGGATCGACCATATCGCTGACGTGCATCAGTTCGTGATTGAGAAAGGCCCGCAACGCCGCGTCGCGCGCGAAGCGCTCGGCTCGCAGCGCCACAACGCCATGGCGTTCGCCGCTCGCGTTCACGTAGAGATCGGCGCCCTCTTCGAATTTGTTGCGCGCTTTGCGAAACGCCATCGCCTGGAGGGATGGCTCCAACAGCGGGAAATCCGCAGCGACTGCAGCCAACCCTCGGTCGAGATCCCATTCGTGAAACCACGCGGCGTGAAGGCGCGCGAAACCCGCATTCCGCTCGTCCGGATCCGACATCGCGTAGGCCCTCTCGCGTTCGCGGTAATAGCGGCGAATCTGTAGCGCGGGAATTCCGGCGCGCTTCCCGCTCACGCACAGGAAGACCACGCTCTCGATCAATTCGTCGTCAAAGAGAAGCCTCATGGCGGAAATGACCGATTCCTAACGTCGAATGTCGAAAGAATACGAAAGCACGAAACTCGAATGGCGATGGAGCACAACCGCCAGATGTTCGGACTTGGTCAAAGCCACAGGCCAAATGGGGCGCAACCCGGAGGGCGGCAGTTCTTTTGCGGCCAGACTTCGTGGCTCGCTCCTTACAGACCGCGGATGGGTATGCTCGTCGCTCGCGCCTTGTCTGGCCGCAAAATCCCTTGCCGCGAACGTCATCGTATTTATGTCCACGACCACTAAGGCAACTACGTAACCGCCGTGGCTCCGGGCGGCAGACTGCGGATTCCGCAGCTTGCGCAAAGGCTCTCGTCCGCTTCATCCACCGGACGAAGCAGGAGATCTTCGCTTCCGGCGGCGACGCCAAGCCGCCGGCATTCCTCCTCGATGAATTCAAGGGTGAATTCCGCCAAAGCTCCGAGCACGCCTTCTCCAGCGACTCGCGCGAGCCGCCGCGCGAAAGCGGGGGTCCAACGGCCGAGATGCTCGCGAAGAAAACCCTTCTGAGCGTCGCGGCACACGGGCAACTCGAGGTCGTCCAGTTGGTGTTCGAGAGCGTAGGCTTCCTTGGCGGCGAGCACCGACATGAATTCCAGCTCAATGCAGATGTGGTCCGGACGCTCCGTCGCGTCCTCGGTGATTTCGAGGCCGAACGCGCGGTAGTAGGCCGCCAGATCCGCCAGGCGATGAGGTTGGAAGAGCGGATCGGCTTTCAGATCCCCATATTCGATTTCATTCAACGGGCACGAACCGCGAGCCGCGTGGCCAAAGACCGCGATGTAATCCTGGAGGAACGGCTCGAAGTTCCGGCGTTGCAGATGCCGGAGTAATTGGCCGGCCCGGTTCCTCAGAGAGCTTTCGAGGAGCGCACGCGCCCCGCGTGCGGTTTGCGGCGCCTCGCCGCCGTCCGGCACCGCCGGCAGGCAGCATTCTGCCCTTGGTGCGGACACCGCATCCGCTGGCAACGCGCCGGCGGAAACACGCGCGGGCGCGGGCGCTCCCCTGGACACGGTAGGGCGAGTCCGTCCCGGCGAGCCGCTCGACGAGCCTGGAACACGGCCCGTTCGCCTCGCTGAGGACAGGCTCGCCCCACCTTGCGCTTCATGAGAAGTTACCGGCAACGATGGATCACAGGTCAAAACCAGAACCGAAGTCCAGAAGGCGCCCTGGACGGTGGGCTGCGCGAGCCAGTTCCAGCCTTCCTCCGTCGGATACTCGTACGCCTTCGCCAAAATGCGGTAAAGGAAGGACCGCGCCAATGCGCGGTCGATGGAATTTTGCAGTGTCTCGACCTGCAGACCAATGCCAACACCGTGTTCCCCCTCCCCCTCACGGAGAGAATTCTCCGAACCGTTTCGCACATTGAACGCTTGAATCGGTTTTTTAACCACGGATTCCGCGGATTTCGCGGATGAAGAAGCGATTTTATCCGTGTTATCCGCGTAATCCGCGGTTGAATCAGTTTCGTGGGGAGGGGAAAGCCTTGGAGATTCTCCACTGGAGTGGACCGGCGTGAGGGGACCCGGCGCGCGGTTGGTTTTGAAGTTCCCGAACACCGAGCGCGGACTCTCATTCCGCACTCCGCACTCCGCACTCCGCAATTCTTCAGATGGAGTTGGCATGCTGGGCTCCTCGGACGTGCAACGGTTCCTCGACGGTCGTTTCGATGATCTTCCTCCCGTCCTTGCCGTAGCCGATGATGGTGTCGTTGTAGAGTTCGAACTTCTTGCCGCGAATTTCGGTCTCGAACACCTTCGGACCTTCCTTGATCTCGTAGCGGAAACACATCCGGGCGTCCTTGCCGAACAGTTGCAGAACCGCCAGCAGTTCGCGATCGGGATTGGCGTATTTCTCGACGGCGGCGTCGGCGCCCGGCCCGAACATTTGCCGCAAGTACGCGCGAGGCACCCAGCGCGGCGGAATATAGTAGCCGTTCGGTTCGGTGCCGAATTGCGGGTAAAGCGGCAGCGCGACCTTCGCGACGTGCACCAGATAGTAAAGCGGGTGATAGCGGTCTTCTTTCCACGTGCCGTCCGAATTCATTTGCACCAGGCCCTGCAAGCGAATGTGCCCGACGCACGCCGCCATGCAACGCGTTTGCATCGGCAAGCCGCCGCCATCGGGATCGCGGCCTTCGACGCGCGGGAAACATCCGATGCATTTCTCGCTCGTCCGCGTCGTGCCTCGATAGAAACTTTTCTTGTACGGACAAGCCTCCATGCATTTCCGGTAACCGCGGCAGCGTTCCTGATCGATCAGGACGATGCCGTCTTCGGGCCGTTTATAGATGGCGTTGCGGGGACAAGCGGCCAGGCAGGCGGGATATGTGCAGTGATTGCAGATGCGCGCGAGATAGAAGAACCACGTCTTGTGCTGCGGCAAGGCCTCGCCGCCCGTGAAATACTGTCCCTTCTGCCCTTTTTGGCCGCCGGTGGGATTGTCCTCGTAACGATTCGGCGCGGACCATTCTTCATCCGTCGGCAGATAACCCAGGGCGCGCTGGGCGCCTTCCGGGCTGACGTTCGTTTGCGCGACTTCAAAAATGGTTTTGCCTTTGAATTGGCCGTAGGGAGCTTTGAGGTCCTTCGGTTGGCTGTTCCAGGTTTGGCCTCCGGGATTGGCTTGATCGAGCAGATCGAGGAGCTTGACGTCCCAGTGGTGCGGATAACCGCCGTAGGGCTTGGTCTCGACGTTGTTCCACCACATGTTTTCCTGCCCCTTGGAGAACGTCCACGTGGACTTGCACGCCATGGTGCAACTCTGGCAGCCGATGCAGCGGTTCAAGTTGAAGACAAACGCGAATTGGGAATTCGGGAACGCCGCGTCATAGGGATACTCCATGTCGCGGCCCAGTTGCCAGTTTAAGACCTTGCTCATCGCATCTTCTGGTTAAATGGTTAAATCGTTAAATCGTGAAATCGGTGTCCGGCTAGTTATCCAACCGAGGAATCGCGCCCCCCATCGGGTCCGTCATGTTCGGATCAACTGGGATCGCCTGGTTCCGTTCGGAGGCCTCCGATGAAAGTTCGCGCCGTTTCGCCTCACCCTGGCCCTCTCCCTCATGGAGAGGGAACATTGATTCCATCGCAGGCGAAGTGGCCAGGGCTTCCGATTTGAACCCGCACGCCAAAGGGTTCTCCTCCCCTTGGGAGAGGGCCGGGGTGAGGGGGATCGCGGCTCCAGCCTGCCAGGTGACCGGTTTCCCCCAACGCGCAAACACCTCGGCGATCCGCTCGCGCACGAACGGTTCGCCGAGATTCTGCAGCACCATGTTCACGCCGATGTAATAAGGGTTCCGGAACAACGCGAGGATCTGCTTGGGGTTGTAACCCAGGCGCATGAACTCCTCGATAAAGCACTCTGCCATCGCGTCGGTTGTGTCTTCGTCCGTGACCAGACCGACGCCGCAAAGTTCCATCGGATCTTCCGGATCAAATTCGTCTTTGGGCATATTAATTCTTCAACCCAAGCGGGGCATCACACACCAACCCGCGTCGCCGGCACCGCGGCCCGGGCTCGCGGCGCCCCAGAGTCCAGCGGGGTTTGGGCGTCTCAGTGTTTTGTTCTTCTGCTTCTTCACAACCGTTTTTCGGCGTCATCTCTCTCGCTTTTGGTGTCTGATTCGACGCCGTGCGAGCCGTGGAATCGTTCGTCTTCATATTCTCAATCCCTATTCGAATCCGGCTTTGGTGGGCGCGCCGGCAATGCCGTAGCCCCCGGCCAAATACTTCTTCATCACGTCGTTCTCCGCATCGGGCGACAAGCCCTCCGTGCCAGGCTTCCATGGGCCTTTGCCGCCCAGTCCGCCGTCTTCGGCTTTGGTGACGCGGACCAGACATTCCTTGGGCACGGTGTTGATCGCGTGATTGTCCGCTTCACCGCCAAAAATAAATCCCATGAACGCTTTGGTTTTGTGGAAGAGCGTGTCGGTCTGGTGCATCGGCATGTGCCAGTTCCGGTTGATGGATTGTTGGGAACCAAACCGGAAGTTCGAGATGTAGCCCGTCTCCGTCAGCGACAACCCATCCGGCCGCGTCTGCTGCGCACGCACGGTCTTCTCGGTCGCGATGAACGTTCCGTGCTTCATCATAATGACATGATACGGATAGGCCGAGTTGAAGGTCACCCGCAGCATCAGGCGGCTCACCTTGTAAAACGGATCGGAAGGCGTCGCGCCAAGATACGGGCGATCCGCGGGGTTCGCATCCACATACACGTAGTCGCCATCCTTCAGTCCGAGATCGCGCGCGGCTTGCGGATTCATGTGCACTTGATGCTCGCTGACGTTGGGCAAGCGCTTGTCGATGCGATACGGGTCGCCGAAGTTCGAGTTCCAGATCAAGTGCCAATCCACGTTGGCCCAGGAAGAATGGACGCTGTGCCGCGACTTGGGCGTGAGGCAATAAAACTGGAAACCGCGGCGCCAGAGAAAGTTTTTCGTATTCTTGACCTCGGCCCAGGGCAATTTGACGTTGCGCACCGTGCGTTCATCCCAGTGCTCGGCCGTGAGCGGAATTCCGTAATCATTTGGCCGCACCCACGGGTTGGAGCTGACGATGACATTGGGCAGGTACGGCGTGGCTTCAGGCCCTTCGCGGTGAACGATGAAGTTTTCTCCGCAACTGATCGCGGTGGGATCGTCGCTGTAAGAATGGAGCCGGCCCGTGTCCGTGTAGAACGGCCAACTGTCATGAACCTGCTCGTAAAACGGAATGCGCGGGTAAGTCCGGAAGTTCATGAGACATCCGCCCGGCGGCCCATACTTGCCGGCCATGATATCGCCGAGCTTGTAACCCGCGGTCGTCGTGCAGGTGTCGAGCAAACGCTGGATGTAAATGCTCCGCTTGCCTTCGTGCTCGAACTTGAAGTAGTCGCGGAAGCGTTTGTCGCCGGTCACCTTGGCCAGGCCGTTCGCAATGCCTGCCAGGATCGTGAGATCATCCTTGGTGTCGTAGATCGGTTTGATGCCGCCTTTCCAGATTTGCAGGAACGGATTCGAGCACGACGCCGTGATTTCCAAATCTTGGAATTCGAGCCAGGAATTGGCCGGCAGCGCGAAGTCGGAATACTCGACCGTGGCCGTGGCCTGAATGTCCACCGAGACGATGAGTTCAATCCTTGGGTTCACGTTTTTGATGACGCCGTAGGCCCACTTGGCGTTGTTGATCAAGTTCACGTTGGTGAACAGGATCGCCTTCGTCGGCGTCGGCATGTGCGTCTTGCCTGTGAACACTTTGCGGCCTTCCTTCGGCGTGTTGACGATGAGCGGAATGTCGCCGTGATTCCAGTACGCCGGTTCTTCGTCTTTCGTGTAAGCGTGCGCCTCGACATCGCGCCCGTGCGCTTTCGGATCGAGGTTCGGATGGAACGGATCCTCCGCCACCCAGCCTTTGAAGCCCGGGCCGGTAAGTTTCGATCCCTGGAACAAGGCGGCTTTGTAATTGCCGGCCCAGCCGTGGCAGCCCGCGCCCGGTTTCCCAATGTTGCCCGTGAGCATCACCGGTAGATACGCGGCGCGATTGGCCTCAGTCGCGTGGAACCAATGGTTGATCCCTTCGCCCTGGTGGATCGAGCACGGCTTGATGGTCGCGATATCTTTGGCGAGTTGCTCGATGAGTTCCTTCGGCGCGGCCGTGATTTCCGCCACCGCATCCAGATCGTAGTCTTTGAGGTGAACGCGGTAGAGCGTCCAGGCGGTCTTCACTTCCACCTCAGTGCCGTCCACCAGTTTCACCTTCCACGTGCCATCGAGCACGGGGTCGATGCCGGACTCGGAGAGCTTCTGGCCGACGAGATCGCGGTGAATGGCTTTGGGCGAATTCGACTTCGCGTCCCAGACTATAAAGTCGCCCAGTTTGGCGTGCTGTTCGTCCGTCAGGCCCTGCACCTTTTTGCTCGCGCCGTCGGCTGGCAACGCGCTTTTGTAATTCGGGATGATTTCCGCAGCTCGCAGGCGCTTGAGATTGTCGGATCGGACTAACAACGGAAAGTCGGTGAACTGCTTGACGAACGTTTCGTCGTACCAACCCTTGTCCATCATCAATCGCGTCACGCCCAGCCACAGCGCGGCGTCGGTTGAAGGCCGCACGGGAATCCAATAATCGCACTTGGTCGAGGGCGCGCCGTATTCGGGAGCGATCACGACGATCTTGGCGCCGCGCTCCATGCACTCGATGAACCAGTGCGCGTCGGTGATTTTGTTTTCGACCAGGTTCTTGCCGTTCATGATGATCAGCTTGGAAGAACGGAGGTCGTTGAAATCCGATTCGGAATTCTGCAGCCCGTGAACCCACGGCTGGCCGGGCGCCTGGTCGCCGTGCCAGGTGTAATTCGACCAATTGCGTCCCGCTTTGGCCTGCTCCGGCTTGACGCCGCGCACGTGAACATCGAGCAACGCGAGCGAATTGTTCAGCCGGTACATGCCGTATTTGCCCAGGACGCCGAGCAATCCCATGCCGCCGCGCATTTTGATCGTGCGCGTGCCGGCGCCGCCCATCTCCTCAATCATTTCCGGCGGATAGCCTTGCTCGGCGAGGAATTTGCCGCCCTCGGTTCCGCTGTAACGGACCGCAATCGCTTTCAGACCTTTGGCGATGAGCGTGAAGGCGTCATCCCAGGAAACCCGGTCGAACGTGTCTGTTCCCCTGGAATCAAATTTGTATTTCGCGCGGAGTTCCTTGGTCAAATACGGGAAGCCATCGTCGGCCCAGCGTTTCCACCCGCGGCGCACGATGGGATGCTTCAGCCGGTACGGACCGTAGAGCACGCGATGGAACGTGTAGCCTTTGGCGCAATGGCGGTTGCCCCAGTTCCACGACGCTTTGTTGCCGTAGAGATCGGCGTATTTGCCGACGTCAAATTCCTCGCCCATGCGGATGATCACGCTGTTGCGAACGTGGGCTGTGATGCGGCAGTTGTGCGTGTCGTTCGGAGCGCAGACCCAGGAGAAGGAGCGGTCGTAAGCGTACTGATCGCGGTAGAGCTTTTCCCAGCCGCGATTCGGATAATGCGCCAGGGGATTCGCCACGGCTTCCTGGGCTTGCAAGAATCGGAGAGGCAGCATTTGCGCCGCGGCAAGGCCGGCGCTGAGGAGGCCGCTTCGTTGGATAAAATCGCGGCGTGAGAGGTTGTCGGATGTCATAACGTGGTTCTTCGCTGTTTTCAGTGGAGCCGCGCCGGTGGTTCGATCGTCACCTTCCCCCGCACCCCGTTCCTCTCCCTTGGGGAGAGGGAGTGGGTTCCGCGCTGGGCGCCAATGCCGCGTCGCGGTTGGCCCGCGGTGCGAACCGTGATTCCCTCTCCTTGGGGAGACGGCCAGGGTGAGGGGAAATGGAGCGGACACCGTCCGGTTGCTTTCATGATCGCCCACGGCCCCAGCGACTGAATTAATGTCCAACGACGAATGACGAAAGAACGACTAAATCCAAATCCCGAAGGGCCATACCTCGTTGGCACCGGGCTGATTTCAGATTGAGGCATTCGGAATTCCTTCGTCATTCGGATTTCGGGCTTGGTCATTCAGATCTCGGCCTTCGTCATTCCAGAACGAGTTGGAACCAGTTGCTGATCACCTTCCGCCCGTTCCGGTCGCGCTGCTGGCCATTCCAGATGGCGAACGCGACGGGCACGGGTTTGCCCGGCGTGAATTTCACGTCCTCCGCCTCTTTGGACTTCAGTTCGCGGACGCAGAGCACGTTCCAGAATCCGTCACGCCACACGCCTTTGCCCCGGACGTTTTGGCCTTTGAGCGATTGAGATTTCATGGTCCCGAAGCCCCATGCGGTGGCATCTTCAATGGGCGAAGAATGAATGCGGGCGAGAAGGTTTCCCGCGGCTTCGGCGGTGCGGTAAAGCGCCGTGGTTTCTGGATAGACATCGACGTGCATCGAGGCGTATTCGGTGTGGACGTCTTCGCGTTGGCCGTCGATTTCCGCCTGCCAGCCGGCTTTCCATTGCCAGACGTTGACTGGATTTTTCGGGTCGCCCATTCCGAGAAATGGCGTTGTCCCGTTCAGCGAGAATTGCAGCGCGGCGGCATCTTGGAAGTCCTGCACGCGCACTGGCGCGCCATTGGCAATCGCATCCCGCCACTGGAGCAAGATGGCGATTTGCTTGCCGTCGTGGAGCGTGCGGACGGCTACGGCGGGGATCGGGTCGGGTTCGGGCCAGAGCGGATTCAACGGCACACGCGCCGCCTCGACTCGTTCCCAATCCGGGTGGGTTGGATCGAGCGGCAACGCCTTCCTCGATTTCGACACCTTGATCAACCCGTTCTCCGGCGCCAGAATGTCGTTTACCTCCATGTCTTTCCGGCGCAGCGACTGAACGTAATGAACGAGATCCCAGCGCTCGTCCGGTTTGAGCACGTCGTCCGGGAATCCGAGCATCGGCGTGCCCGCCAGCCCGACGGCGATGCGCAAATAAAGGTCGCGCCCCGCGGCCCCGCCGCGAAAGGCTCCGGTGTTGAAGTCCCGAGGGATGACCGGGATGCCTTCGCGATCCTTCAATGTGGGGGCCGACGGCCCGTCTCCGGCGCCGGTTTCCCCGTGACAGGCGGCGCACTGCAAACGCGTGAAGAACTCTTGACCCCGCGTAATCGAATCCAAGGTCAGCGGCGGCTCGGGCGGCACTGGAATCGACGGCGCAATTTGATCTTGCGCTTTGGCTTGCTCGAATTTGTTGATTCGCTTGCCGTCCGGCCCAATCTCAGCCGTGAGGTGCTTCACATACTGCACGACATCCCGGCGCTCTTTCTCGCTGAGATACGTGAAGCCGGGCATCGAGCTTCCTCCGAGTCCGCGGGTAATGCTTTCGTAGAGGTCTTCATCGGATGGAAGGGAGCCAGCCGGTGTCGATTGAATTTTGAACAGACCGGCGCTGAAATTCCGGGGCTTGGGGAAGAGCCAGGCCGCGGCCGGCCCGTGGCCATCGCCGTTCGCGTTGTGGCAAGCCGCGCAATGCTGGTCGTAAACCGCCTGGCCAGACCGGAGTGTCGGATTCAAATCAGCGCCGTTGGCCGGCGCCGGGGAGCGGTTCCCCTGGGCGGCGGCGGCGGTCGCAGAAACCCCGCTCACCGCGAGGCAGACTAGCAACGTATCAATTCTCATCAGTGGAGGAAGGTAACGTCGAAGCAAGCCGCCAGCTTTGATGCCTATCAAACAATGGACCTTTTCGGACTCGAACGATTGTCGATTGCCTTGCATCGTTTGCGCCAGCGCTCTCATGACCTGGCGCGACCATGCATTTTTTGATGGCCTGGCTGCTACTCCGGAATTGCGTTTGTCTTTGCAAAAATTGTTCTTCGTTGTTCAGCGAAGAACCTCATCGAGAGACTGTTGACTTGAATCAAAGCGATTTGACCGTGCCGTGCTGAGCTTGAGCGCACTGAGTTGGACCGGTACCCTGGTCTCAATCGAAATGAATCGAGCCTTCTCCATCATCGCGGCAATCGGCAGCCTGGCCATTGGAAACGCGGCGATCTCTCAGGAAGAGGTCGCCTATCTGTACAACAAGGAGTGCGCTTCCTGCCATGGCAAGGATGGCCGAGGGCGAACGCCTGTGGGCCGGAAATTCGGCGCCAAAGATCTAAAGGAAAGCAAAGCATCGGATGCCGAAATGGAAAAACAACTCCTGGATGGCAAGAAAGCCAAAGACGGCGGATACACAATGCCGGCCTTCAAAGAGAAGCTGGATGCAGAGGAGATCAAAGCGCTGATCGCTTTCGTGAAGAAGTTTCGACAGTAAGGGCGGTTTTGCGCCGTCAGCAATTCTCAGTTTGACTTCGGTAGGGCGAGCCTGTCCTCAGCGAGCCGCATCCAACGTGTTCCCGACATTTCAGCACGGCTCGCCGGGACGGACTCGCCCTACCCGTGGAAATGTTCGACTGCGGGAGAGCCGTTTCTTCTGAAGTCTTGATCCAGATCAAAACGACGCCTCGTGGAGTCATCATAGTGGTTCCAGCAGACCCTGGCGTCCTTTCAATGCTTATGACGGAAATCCCGAGTCAACCGTTTCCGAATGCTTCGATTGAAATTCAATGAGCAAACGAGTTCTTTTAACCAGTGTGTGCCGGCCGATGGGTCCGAAATACGGCGATGCGCCATCGGTCGGTTACGAACTCCTTTACCGGCAGGTGCTGCGCGCGCAGGGCATCTTCAGCCCGCGCACGGTCAACATCCATTTCGGGCTCGAATACATCGCCGAGAACCTCGACGCGCCAGCCGTGGTGCTGCAATACCCTTCCCGGCGCGAGCTGATCCGCGAACTCAAGAAGGGCTACGATTACGTGGGCGTCTCGTTCCTCATGGCCGTGATGCACAAAATGAAGGAGACCGTCGCCCTGATCCGCAAGCACGCGCCCCACAGCAAGATCGTCCTCGGCGGCTACGGCACGGTGTTGAAGGACGACGCGCTGAAACCGTACGGCGATTACATCTGCCGCGAGGAAGGCGTGGCGTTTTTGCGGCGGTTGCTGGGTGAACCGGAGATTCCCATGCCCTACAAGCATCCGCTGATCGTGAGTTGGCTCAAGGTGTTCGGCTGGAAAGTGTCGGGCACGGGGAAGATCTTCGCCGGCCTCGGTTGCCCGAACGGTTGCGATTTCTGCTGCACGTCGCATTTCTTTTCGCGCAAGCACATCAAGTTGTTGCCGACGGGCCGGGACATTTACGCGGTTGCCGAACGTTACCTGGACCTTGACCCCAATCTGGTGTTCCTGATTCTGGACGAGGATTTCTTGCTCAACAAAAAGCGCGCGATGGAATTTCGCGACTGTGTCATCAGAGGCGGAAAGCGACTGTCGATCTTCGCCTTCTCCAGCATCAAGGCGATCAGCCAATACACGGTGGAAGAAATCCTGGAGATGGGCATTGACGGTTTCTGGATCGGGTACGAAGGCACGCGGTCGAACTATGCCAAACAACAAGGCCGGCCCATCGCGGATATTCTCAACGAATTTCGCGAGCACGGCATCACGGTGCTGACCTCCATGATCGTCGGCTTTGATTACCAGACCCCCGGCGTGGTGGACCAGGAGTTGGACGGCCTGATGAAGCTTAAACCGGCGCTGGCGCAATTTCTGATTTACGGCCCCGTGCCCGGCACGCCGTTTTACGAGCGGATCATCAAGCAGAATCTCTTGCAGGACGTTTACACGACCGACCAAGACCTGTTCTACCGGCGGGCGGACGGATTCCGCACCATGATCAAGCACCCGACGCTCACGCCGGAGCAGATCGAAGGCATTCAGCGCCGGTGCTTCGATGAAGATTTTCAGCGGCTGGGGCCCAGCATCTATCGGGTTTTGGAAGCGCGCCTCCTGGGTTATCAAAAGCTCAGGCACTCACCGAATCCCGTCTTGCGCCAGAAGGCCGATTACTACGCCGCGGAGTTGCGAGGGGCCTATCCGGCGTTCCTCGCGGGCCGGTTGCTTGGCCCCAACGCCGCAGTGCGCCGTTGGATTGGCGATTTGGAACGGCGCATTCACGCGGAGTTGGGCCCGCCCGCGCGCGGCGAACGCTTCAAGTCCGTCGTGGCCGTCGGCGCGGCCTTGTGGTCCGCGCTGACCTTGAAGCTGGATTGGTTTCAGCATCCCAAATTGATCCGCACCACTTATCGCCTGCCCGAGAAGCGCTGGAGCGCGTTTGAAATGTGGGAAGAACTGCACCGTAAAATCACTTCGCCGGATTTTTCCATCCAGGTAGAGTTGCAGCACGCGAAGCAACAAGTGTGGCTGCGCTTGGAAGGCGCATTGTCCGCCAACGATGCCGCAGGGCTGGCGCACCGCATCCATGAATCGCTGTCCCGCAGCAGGAACCGGCTGGTGCTTGACTTCAACAAACTGCATTGGACGCGGACCACGGACCTGGAGCCGTTGCGGAAAAAGCTGGCGGACTACCGTTCCCGCATCCGCGTGGTCCTGCCCAAACTGTCGGCGGCGCATCCGGAGATCATCCTTCTCGCCAGCATGTTTCATCAGTACCGGGGTTGAAGCGCAAGCCACCCCGGTCGCCTGGAGGATTTGAAACCAAAGAATACGAGACGCTGCACAAGCCAGTGCCCAATCGTGCTTCGCTTCCCACGGCGGATCGGTCGCAGGCGTGAGCGGATGCACGAACGTGTGCTTGTCGCCGAAGGTGACGTCGTATTTCTCGTACCAGAAAGCGGCGGGCAGCACGACGCCGGCGTAGACCAGACCCAACGGATGTTCGACGAGAACGGCCTGTTGCGCCTCGGCGATCATGGGGGTCAAAACGGTGAAGTCGCTGCCCGGGAATACGACCTTTGCGGAGTGTGGCCGGCTCTGCTTCGTCCCTCCCGGAGCTCGGCGGCCGGATTCATCGGGCGGCGCGCTGCCGGAATCCGCGGAAAGATTTTGGCCTTTCCCTTCATCGTCCCCACGAATACCCCAACCAGCGCAACTAACTTTGATATAAATCAAAACTTATGAAACTTATGGTTTTTCTCGCGGCATTTCAGGCAGTCTGGTAGAGAAGGATGGCACAGCCGTCATGAGCGCTCAGCCCAATCGCGAAGAGGCCAATACCCAAGGAGCAACTGTCTTCGACCTCTCCGAAAAGCCCGGCGATCGCATCGGCCCGTACAAACTTCTTGAAAAACTCGGCGAAGGCGGCATGGGCGTGGTCTATCTGGCCGAGCAAGAGCAACCGGTCTGGCGCCAGGTGGCGTTGAAGATCATCAAGCTCGGCATGGACACGCGGAGTGTCATCGCCCGGTTCGAGGCCGAACGCCAGGCGCTCGCGCTCATGGACCATCCGAACATCGCCAAGGTGTTCGACGCCGGCGCGACCGAGAGCCCTCACCCGGTCTCCGACCACCTGCCTGCCGCGACTGCGGCGCAGGCAGGCCCTCTCCCATCCGGGGTTGGGGGTGAGGGTGCACCGCGTTGATCCGCCGGTCGGCCCTACTTCGTGATGGAGTTAGTTCGCGGCGTGCCCATCACCGAATATTGCGACAAGAATCATCTCAACGCTCGGCAGCGCCTCGAACTCTTCCTCCCCGTTTGTCAGGCCATTGAGCACGCGCACCAGAAAGGGATCATCCATCGCGATCTCAAACCTTCCAACGTGCTGGTCACGCTGCGGGACGGCCAGCCCGTGCCGATGGTGATCGACTTCGGCATCGCCAAGGCCACGCACCAGAAGCTCACCGAGAAAACGCTGTTCACCAACCTCGGCCAGATGATCGGCACGCCGGCTTACATGAGCCCCGAACAAGCCGAGATGAGCAAACTCGATGTCGATACCCGGAGCGACATTTACTCGTTGGGCGTGCTGCTCTACGAATTGCTGACCGGAACAACGCCTTTTCCGGAGAAACGCCTGCGCAGCGCCGGCTTTGCCGAGATTCAGCGGATCATCGCGCAGGAGGAACCGGAACGGCCCTCCACGCGACTCACCACGATGGACAACGATCAACGCACGACCATCGCCCGCAACCGCAGTATGGAAGCCGCCGCACTTGGCCGATTGCTGCGCGGCGACCTGGACTGGATTGCGATGAAGTGTTTGGAGAAGGACCGCACGCGGCGCTACGACACGGCCAGCGGCCTGGAAGCGGATCTTCGGCGGTACTTGAACCTGGAACCGATCACGGCCCGTCCGCTCAGTGCGGCGTATCGATTTCGGAAGATGGTGCGACGAAACCAAGTCGCCTTCGCTGGCGCAACCGCAGTGGGGGCGGCTTTGCTGATCGGAGCCGTCGGAATGACCGGTCTTTATTTTCGCTCCGAGCGTTTGCGCAAGGAAGCGCAGCGAAATCTTTACGTGGCGAACATGAACCCGGCGCAGTTGGCGTGGGAACAGAACAATGTCGGCCGTGTTCGGCAGTTGTTGGAGGAGACAGCGGCGTACCCAGACAGAGGATTTGAGTGGTTCTACTGGCAGCGCCAAACGCATCTAGAGCTTAAGACGCTTCGTGGGCACTTAAGTAAGATCTTCTCTGTCGCCATCTCTCCAGACGGCAAGCGGATTGTGATGGGCAGTGATGATCAGACAGCCAAAGTATGGGATGCAACTGCAGGCAAAGATTTGGTCACGCTAAAGGGCCACACGAATCCGATCTCATCTGTAGCCTTTTCGGTAGACGGGCAACGCATTCTGACAGGCAGTTGGGATAGGACCGCGAAGTTGTGGGAGACATCCAGCGGCAGGGAACTGCTCACGGTTAATGGGCACAGCGGTCAAATCACGTCTGTGCTCTTTTCGCCGGATGGCCACCGGATTGTCACTGCCAGTGAGGATGGTACGGCCAAGGTTTAAGACACATCCAGCGGGAAGGATCTACTTACCCTTCTTCAAGGGCTGGGCGGACCCATTAATGCCGTGGCTATTTCTCCGGACGGCAAACGCGTCATTACCGGCGGTTTGGGCTTGTTATTTTCGGAAGTCGCCACAGGCAAGGAGGCGGTGAGGTGCGACCACCTTTCTACGATTAGCTCAGTCTGTTTTTCGCCGGACGGCCAGCGGGTTGTTTCTTCTGGTTCCGATCGGCTCGCCAAGGTGTGGGATGTGACGAGCATGACGGAACTAATGACGCTCAAGGGGCACACCGATAACATCATGTCCGTAGCTTTTTCTTCCGACGGCGAACGGATCGTCACGGGGAGCATTGAACATGGGGCCAAAGTTTGGGATGCAGTAAGCGGTAGGGAATTGTTCGGCCTCAATGGGCGTAACTCACAGATATTCTCTGTGGCTTTCTCGCCGGACGGCCGACGGATCGTTATTGCCGGCGACGTGCTAGTGGCAACGGTGTGCGACGCGTCTGGTGGCAAAGAAGTGATCGAGCTCAAAGGACACAAGAGGTTGATTAGTTCAGCGGCCTTCTCGCCGGACGGCCGGCGAATCCTCACAGGCAGTTGGGATCAGACGGCCAAGCTCTGGGACGTGGTCAGTGGCAGAGAACTGCTTACCTTCAAAGGGCACGCCGCTTTCATCACTTCAGTAGCCTTTTCATCGGACGGTCGGCGGATTGTCACCGGCAGCGACGATCAGACAGCGAAGGTGTGGGAAGCCGCCTCCCCGGATCAAGTGGCGGGGTGGCAGAAAGAAGAACGGGACGCCGCGCAGCGCTGAAGTGGAAAATCCGAAATCCGAATTTCGAAATAGTTTCCAATGGACCAAACGGGAATGATCAAAATTGGCGATCCGTTTTGAATTTTGAATTCATGTGCCAGCCAAATTCGCGTAGATGAAGCCAAAGTTATTTGAATTATGAAGAATCCGATTATCGCAGAGCTACGCCGCATCCTCTAGGCTTCTACCAAAGGCTTTAATGACTTGACTCGACCTTCTTTTGCGGGAATTAAACAGGCGCGCAAGAAGCAGTCAGGCACGGAACCCGCCCTGATTGACCCTCTGGAATGACAATGACGACCAACATTTGGGTTAGCATGCCTTTCGCCAAAGCGCTGAGCCGCGTTCTGGCCGCCTTGGACGACCTCGGCTGTTTACGGATTTGCGCGGCGAAATGAATTCATCCTCCGGTTCATCTCAAGCTGCCGCGTCGCTGGAGCAGGGGCATGCGCTGCTGTCGCACGACTACACGCTGCGGTCTGATCTGGCGCGGCTTTGCCTCCCGGCAGCCACGAGGGACGAGAACCGCAAACTGGCCTGGCTGAATTCGATTTGTTTCCTGTTCCTCGTGGTGGGTGGAATCGGACTGAAAACGCGTCCGGTCATTCCGAAACAACTGGAGGTGCCCGTGGACATTGTTCCGGTGGTTTTCACTCCTCCGGTCGAGCCTCCGAAAGTCAATCCGGAACCCCAGATTCAAGAGCCGGACCCCAACCAGGAAGTCACCTTCGACACTCCGCAGATTGCGACCGTGGTGGCAGCCGATCCAGCGGCGGTCAGTTTTGCCGTGCCAGTCGAGGGCCCGGTCGTTTTCGCTCCGGCGCGTTTCGCGGCGCCCCCTCCTCCCAGCCCCCCCAAGCCGCCATCACCCCCCAAGCCCACTGTATTCCAGGCGGGCAAGTCCCAGGGTTATTTCCCAGATCCCCCGTACCCGTCCCTTGCGCTTCGCCGGAACTACGAAGGCAACGTCATGCTTTATGTGATTGTGGACACAAATGGATCGCCCGCCTCAATCACGGTCAAGGATGCTTCCGGTTACGCCCTGCTGGATTCTCACTCTTCCGATTGGGTGAAGAACCACTGGCGCTGGTCTCCGGGTGAAACTCGCCATTACTTGGTTCCGTTCCATTATCGAATCAGATAAGAATCCGACGCGCTATGCTTGCAAACATTGTTGTCTCACTCTTCCTCAAAGGTGGTCCGGTCATGTGGCCGATCCTCGTCGTGACGATTGTCGCCGTCGCCGTCGTTGGCGAGCGAGCCATTTGGTGGTGGCGAGAAAGCCTCAAACGCGATCCCGACCGGCTGGAGAAAATCCTCGCCGCGCTGGAAAGCGGCGATTTCCGCGAAGCCTCGACGCTGGCCTGCGGCTCGGAGGATCCTGTGATCCGGATGATCTGGCACGGGTTGAATCATTTTCATTCCTCGCTGCAGGGCGCTCTGCAAGTCGCCGCAGGAATCGAATTGCAGAAGGCCGGGCGTTTTCTCGTCGTCATGGACACGCTCGTGACGCTGGCGCCGCTGCTTGGTTTGCTCGGCACCGTGACCGGCATTATGGGTTCGTTCACGTCCATCGGCAGCGCCGAACTGGCCGTGGAAAAAGTCACTGGCGGCATTGGCGAAGCTTTGATCGCGACGGCGTGCGGCCTGGGCATTGCCATCTTCGCGCTCATCCCGTTCAATTTTTTCAGCCAGAAGACCGCGCGGCTGCAATTCGAGCTCGAGACCGCGGCCACGAACGTCGAAGTGATGGTCAATGCCGCCAGGCAAAAGGGATTCGACGCCCAGGAATTCCGGCAAGCCAGCGCCGAAAGCTCGGTCTGATGGACAGCAATTCTCATTTTAGGGTCTGTGCGCTCCCGTATGTCGCCAAACTGACAATTACTGTCTGATGGATCACACCCGTTGCGTTCTCCTGACTTCGCCATGAAGATTGGTTCGCCCTATCCCCACAAAAAGGCCCGGATCGAGATCATTCCGCTGATCGATATCATGTTCTTTTTGCTGGCCTCGTTCATGATGGTGAGCCTCACCATGATCAAGCTGCAATCGATCAAGATGGATTTGCCGACCGCCACCCAGGCGAGCCGGGACTTCAAACCGGACATCGTCAATATCTCGGTGGACAAACTGGGCGACGTTTACATTGAGAAAAACAGGAAGACCTACGCGGAACTCCACACCTACCTGACGAACCGGTTCTTCGCCAACACGAACATCCCCGTCTATATCAGCGGCGATAAAGACGCCACGCACGGATCGATCATTTACGTGCTGGACCTGGTCCGCAAAGCCGGGATTCAAAAAGTGTCGTTCGCCATCTCTCCTCCTCCACCGGACAAGCGGTAGCTTTCCGTATCGCCGGCTTTCCCGCCGGCAAGTTGCGAGCCATCCTTGCCTCGCGGCGACCGGAGGCTAGTCTGCGTTTATCCGCGTTCATCTGCGGTTTTTAGGATTACCGATCTTTCCCGTGGGCAGCACCGCCATCACTCCCGAACTGGCGTTTGAACGGCGCCAGGAGCCGGTCGTTTATCTCAAACCCTTCGACGAACCACGCCAATCATGCGACCGCTTCTCCCTCTCCGCCTCGATTTCCTTCTCCGCATCGGATGGGGAGAAGGTGACCCCAGGCCGGATGAGGTGCGCCGTGTGAGGCCGCGCAACTCCCCGCTTTGCATCCTCGGCTTGCTTGGCTATTCTCGCTTCGTTCGGAAAAACAAAACGACCAGAAAACTTTTTACAAAATCATTTCGCGTAGCTTCGGCTGCTGTCTCTCTCAAAACGGGCAAATTTTGACTTCAAAGACGGCGCTGGAAGACACGCCCACTCGGGCGTGTCCGAAAGCGTTCTTTGAAGGGCACGCCCGTGCCTGAGAGAGAGCGTGACTAGGTCACGCCCCTTCTGTTTCAGGCACGGCGTCCCTTCGTAAGGACAAGCCATCCGACAGGGCTGATTCGCGCGCGAGCGAACATAGCCCATGCCTCGGAATGAACATCTGACGCGCGTCCAGTTAATTGACCCGATCCTGCACGATCTCGGGTGGACGGGCGCGCTTGTCCGGGAAGAGAAGACTCCCGGTGGCTCGGACATTATTGATGGGCGGCCGGTCAAGCGGTCGAGTCGCACCGATTATCTGCTCTGTTTGCCAATTCTCCCCGGCAAGCCTCCGCTCGCTGTGGCTTTGTTAGAAGCGAAGGCAGAAGACAAGCTGCCGTCACTCGGCATTCAGCAGGCGCGGCGGGATGCGGCGAAGCATCACGTTCCGTTTCATTTCTCCACGAACGGCCACCTGTTCGCCGAGTTTGGCGAGGATACGCAACACATCCGCGATGCACAGCCACTCACGTCTTTCCCGACCCCCGATCAACTGCGGCAGCGGTATCAGGCGTTGAAGGGGATTGATCTGCTCAATCCGAATGCGTTGCCGTTGCTCATGCCGTACAAGGGGGGCGAAGCGGCGCGATGGTATTTCCAAGACGCGGCGATTCGGGCGACGCTCGAACGCATTGCGGCGGGGCAGAAGAAGATTCTGCTCTCGCTTGCCACCGGCACCGGCAAGACGGTCATTGCTTCGCAGTTGCTCTACAAACTCGCCCAAGGCCGGCAACTCACACGCGCTTTGTTCGTGTGCGACCGCGAGGAATTGCGGATTCAAGGCATGGGGAAGATGCACGCAATCTTCGGCGACAACGCCCAAGAAGTTTCGACTGCGAATCCATGTCTCAACGCCCGCATCCTCGTGGCGACGTATCAGACGTTGAACATCACGGCCGAAGATGACGTGCCGCAGTTCTGGAAGGACAATTACCCGCCGGACTTTTTCTCGCACATCATCATTGACGAGTGCCATCGCAGCGCGTGGGGGAAGTGGAGCGTCATCTTGCGCGACAATCCCAATGCCATCCACATCGGCCTGACTGCCACGCCGCGCATCGTCGTGGGCGGCGGCAAGAAAGACGAAGCTGGCAAGAAGAAGGATGAGGAGATCACCAACCACAACCTCCAATACTTCGGCCAGCCGGTTTACGAATACTCGATCGGCGACGGGCAGGAAGACGGCTACCTAGCCGCTTGCGAAGTCGTCCGTCGCACCGTGGACCTCGACAAAACGGAAATCACCCGCGAAGACATCGTCGAGCGTTCCGCCGTGGACGCCTTCACCGGGCGCAAGCTCAAGCCGGGCGAGATCGAGGATAAGTACACCGCCGGCGATTACGACGCCAAGTTGATGCTCGACGACCGGGTCAAGGCGATGTCCGAAGACCTGTTCCAGTTCCTCTTGGAGACCGGCGGCCCGCACCAGAAGACCGTCATCTTCTGCACCCGCGATCATCACGCCAACCAGATCATGATTGCGCTGAACAACCTCTACGCCGCGTGGTGTCAGAAGGTGCGGCGCACGCCGAAGGAATGGTACGCCTTCCAATGCACCGGCAACCCCGACCTGCGCCCGCCCGCCAGCGACTTGATCCCGGAGTTTCGCGGGTCGAAAAACTCCCATTTCATCGCCACTACCGTTGACCTGCTCTCGACCGGCGTGGACATCCCGAACTTGGACAACGTCGTGTTCTTCCGCTACCTCGAATCGCCGATCAGCTTCTACCAGATGGTCGGACGCGGCACGCGCACAGGCGAACCGCGCGGCTCGAAAGCCATGTTCCGCCTCTACGACTACACCAACTGCACGCGCCTGTTCGGCGAGGAATTCACCAGCCGTTACAAGCCCACGCAACCGCCCGGTGACGATAGCGGCGGCGGCGAAGTCGGCGGCGCGGAGACCGGCACCGAAGGCACCGGCAAGCCGCCGACGGAAACGAAAATCATCCGCGTTCCCGGCGGCCAATTCGCCGTGAAGATTGATGGCGTGGGCGAATCGAAAGGCCGTTCCATCCTCTGCCAGGAAGACGGCAAAGATGTGCTCGTGCCGTACGAAGAATACAAGCAACGGCTCGCCGCCCGGCTGGTCGAGGAAGCGCCGAGCGTGGATGCGCTCCGCTCAGTGTGGGTCGCTCCCGACCGGCGGCACGGCCTGTTGCGCGGCCTGCCCGGCGGCGAAGCGGCGGTGCGACTGGTGCGCGAACTGGAAAACGAACAGGAGTGCGACCTGTTCGACGTGCTGTCGGAACTTGGCTACGGCCTGCCGCCCAAATCGCGCCCCGAACGCGCCGCCGCATTCTCCTACAAGAACAAGCAATGGCTGAAAGATTTCCCCGACCGCACGAGCGCCGTGCTGGTCAACATGGCCCGGCAATTCGAGAAGAACGGCATCGAGGAATTGGAGACGCCGAAAGTGTTTGAGGTCGAGGGCGTGGATTTCAACGCGCTGACCGGCCTGCCGGTCAAGCCGGACACGTTGATTCAGGAAACGAAGGTGAGGTTGTTGGCGTGAAGTCCGCCGCGAAACCACCGCTTCCGGCAGGCTGGCGTTGGACAACAATGGGTGAGTTCCTGACGCCCGCGCCGAAGTTCTTCACCATCGCGGACGACCAAGAGTATCAGCTTGTGACCGTGAAACTGCACGGGAAGGGCGTTGTTCCTCGCTGCCGTATGAAGGGTGCGTTGATAAAGACGAAGGAGCAACAGCTAATCGGGAAGGATCAATTCTTAGTGGCGGAAATCGACGCCAAGTTCGGCGGCTTCGGCATTGTCCCGCCGGAACTCGACGGTGCAATTGTCAGCGGGCACTACTTTCTCTACGACATCGACCAGAGCAAGGTGCTGCCGGGGTTTCTCCAGTGCTTCATCAGTTCCGGCATTCTGACGAAGCGCATCCAAAAGGACATTCAAGGCGCTCTCAACTATTCCGCGATTCGTCCTCACCACATTCTCGACGTTCCATTTCCCCTACCGGAAGAAGGGGCTGATGGAGTGCAAAAAGAAGTCGCCCGCCGGTATGCCCAAATCAAGCGCATTCAAGTTCACGCAGAACGTCAGCTTGAGGCAGCTACGGCACTTGAGCGCGCCACTATGCTTCAGCATTTCGACTTCAAAGCGGACTAACAACCGTGGCAAAGAAAAACACAAAGAAGGGTTTCGTCGTCGTCCGCTCGCCAGCGGACATGGACAAGGCGGTCAAGTCCATAAACAACATCCTGCGGCGGGACAAGGCCAAGGGCGCGCGGTTGTATGTGCCGGAACTGACGTGGATGTTTTTCTTGCGTTACCTCGATTTGATGGAGGAAGCCGAAGCGCAGAAGGCGGCGGCACTCGGCACGGCGTTCACGCCGTCGCTCTGCGCGCCGTATCGGTGGCGAGATTGGGCTGCGCCGTTTGACCACAAGAAACCGGCGGCGGAGTTGAAGGCCACGCACGCGCCCGGCTGGCGGCGCGCGGAGTTGACGGGCGACGGTTCGACGCTGGGCGATTACCTGAAGTTCGTCAACGGCGAGCTTTTCTCCCATTTGCAGAAGCTGGGCGAGAACGGGAACGCGACGAACAAGCAGAAAGTCATCGCCGAAATCTTCCGCAACAAGGAGCGGACAGTGTTGGCCAGCGAGACGAACTTGCAGGACGCGCTGGACCGGGTGCATGCGTTGAGCGAGGCGCAGGTCAGCGAACAGCACATGTTCCCGATGTCGCAGGCGCTGGAAAGCCTGTTGCCGAGCCTCGGCGAGAAGAAGAACGACGGCGGGCAGTTTTTCACGCCGCGCGAGGTGATCCGGGTGATCGTCAAGACGGTGAACCCGCAGTTGGGGCGGTCGGTGTATGACCCGTGCGCCGGGACGTGCGGCTTTTTGATCGAGACGTTCAAGCATCTGATGGCGCAGCAGCCGACGGCGACGCAGATTCAGGAGTTGAAGACGGAGACGTTGTGGGCGCGGGAGGACGCGGCGGAAGCGATCCCGATTGCGCTGGCGAACATGGTGTTGCACGGCGTTGACCTGCCGCGCATCTGGCACGGCAACACGCTGACGCGGGCGGAGACGTATGGGGATTTGTTCACGGGCGCGCCGGCGCAGTTCGACTACATCTTCACGAATCCGCCGTTCGGCAGCAAGGAAGGCAAGGACGCACAGCAGCATTTCGACTACAAGTGCGGCAAGGCGCAGATTCTTTTCCTCCAGCACATCATCAACGCGCTGGCCGAGGGCGGAACATGCGGGATGGTGATTGATGAAGGCGTGCTGTTCCACACCAAGACGGCAGCCTACAAGCAGACCAAGCGGAAGCTGCTGGATGAATGCAATCTCTGGTGCATCATCAGCCTGCCACAAGGCGTTTTCGTCAATGCCGGCGCGGGCGTGAAGACCGACTTGCTGTTCTTCACCAAAGGCGAGGAGACGAAGCGCGTCTGGTATTACGACATGACGCTGACGCCCGCGTTCAAGCCGCGCAAGGTCAACAAGAGCAACCCGATGCTCTTCGACGATTTCGCCGACTTCTTCCAGCGCCTCGCGTTGCCACCCGACGATCCCGGCAGAATCAGCGAACGAAGCTGGTACGTCACCATTGAAGAAATCCGCGCCAAGAACTACGACCTCAAAGCCACGAACCAGAACGCACCCGATCTTTCCGACAAGCGCACGCCCGGCGAGTTGATGAAGATCATCGAGGACGCCCAAACCGAAATCGCTACCGGTCTAGCCGCGTTAAAGCAATGAAGACGATGCAGGAACTAGCGGAGCAAGACCGGCCACGCGAAAAGCTGCGGCTCAAAGGCGCAACTGCGCTGACAAACGAAGAACTGGTTCAGGTGATTCTTGGTCGCGGCATCAAAGGTCACGATGTCCGCGCCATGTCGCAGAAGATTTCCCGCATCTTGGCGGACAAGAAAGGCCAGCTTGCCGAATCCGACCTGACGGCGATTCACGGCATGGGCGAAGCCAAGAGCTATCAGCTACTCGCCGCCTTTGAAATCGCCCGCCGCTTCGCCAAAGGCGACGCCGTTAAGATTACCGGCACGGAAGACATTCTCGCTCTCGACGTGATTCAACAGATTGCCGGCAAGCAGCAAGAGCATTTTGTCTGCATCTCCCTCAACGGCGCAAACGAAGTCATCGAAAAACGTATCGTCACCGTTGGCCTGCTCGACCGCAGCCAAGTTCATCCCCGCGAAGTCTTCGCCGACGTAATCGCCGACCGTGCCGCCGCCGCCATCTTCGCCCACAACTTATGTGCCGAAGCACATAAATTGTGTTATGTGACGCTTCCGTTTATGTGGAGTCACCGATCGGCGGCACTCCTGTTGGCAGCGCTCCAAGATCGAAAGGACCGTTGTGCAAGGAATTAATCCTCTC
>VHCZ01000030.1 GCA_016871535.1 Verrucomicrobiota bacterium | reverse complement strand
GCCCTACCGTCTGGTTCATGGGAAGTTCCCTTGGTTTCAGACCCAGGCTCGCAGCCCATGAACCCGTCGCTGGTAGGGCGAGTCCGTCCCGGCGAGCCGCTCGACATGCGTGGAACACGTCCGACTCAGCTCGCTGGGGACAAGCTCGCCCTACCGTCTGGTTCATGGGAAGTGCGAAAGAGGAAACACGCGCCAACAACCGACTTACTTTCCCTTGAGTTCTCGAATGCGGATATTCCGCAGCGCGGCGGTCGTCTGGTAGGTCGCGACACCGAAAGGGGCGGACAATTCGATCTCGCCCGGACGCATGCTGATCTTGCGGTCTTCCAGCGGCTGATCCGCAAACTTCTCGTCGTCGATCCAGGTCTCGATTCTGGCGGGGGTGACTCGGACGCGGATGCGATACCAGCGGTTCTTGTCGAAGTTCATGAACTTGGTCGTTTCGTTCTCTGAAGCGTCCATGCCGTCGATAGTGGAGATGCCGACCACGGCGCCGCCCCAACCGCCCACGACCAAACTGCAGTGGGAGTCGTTGACCGGAAACGTCAGGCAGCAGAAGAAGTCCTGGCCTTGGACTTTCATCGCTTCGAGTTCCACCTCGAAATTGGTTTTAGGGATTTCATTCGTGCAATTCACGCCCGTCAGAATGGCGCCCTCATGAAGCAGGAGTTGGCCGCCTTCGACTTCGACCTTTCCGGCGCCGGCGAAGTCAGTGATTTTCCAGCCCTTGAGCGTTTTGCCGTCGAAGAGCGGTTTCCAATCGCCGGCTTTAGGCGCCCCGTCTTTGGTGGACTGGCCTTCGGATTTAGGGGCGACGGCGGTCCCTTTCCCTTGCCTGGAGACGGAGTTTGGGGATTGGCCACCGCCGGATGTTTGCGCGAGGACCGTCACCCCTTCGAGTGCGCAGATCCATGCGATAATCCAAAGCGGAAAGAAGGATGAGCATGCTTTCATACGATCAGACTCTTTGATGCGGCTCCTATTGATAGGTCGGTCGGTCAGATCATAGCCGTCGCCGGTATCTGCCGAAACCGGTCAGGCCGCGGGTGATTTTTCTCGGAGTTCGTCCGAGTTTCCCATGAATCCACCCACTCGATCCGGGCCTACTGAATCACCGCGTAGTTCATGTAACCGATGAACATCTCGTCGTCCGTCTGCTCGCCGAATCGGACGGTCACGCCGGGATCCGGATTATCCGGGTTTTGGAGAGAATTATCGAAGGCGCCGCGGCAACGGACGATGGTCCCGGCGGGCAATCGCTTGGGCTGCGCGAGCCGGTACAAGGTTTGCCAGTGGAAATCGTATTTCGGGACCGAGAGCAGCACTTCGCTCGTGCCATTGGGATAGACCGCCTCGAACTTGAAGCGCGAGCCGCGATAATGCATGTGCGGCGCCAGTTCGTACAGCCAGACATCTTTGTTCAGCGACAGCATGACTTGCGCGGCGCTTTCGTATTCGGGTTCACCCGGAGGAATCGCCAGGAGCAGGGTCGCAGCCGCGCCGGTCTTCAATTCGAACGGAGGCGGCGATTTCATGAAATACAATCCGAGCCTGGTCTGGTCCGTCTCCGGATGGCCCGTGGCGGTGTAATGCATCTGGAAAGTGAGCGTCGCATTCTTCGGCAGAAGTTTGCCCGTGCCTTCGGGAAACGCCGTGGCTTTGGCGCCGGGCACATAGGCCGCGAAGTAGCCGCTCAAGCCGCCCCCACTGCGCACGAAGTCCACCAGAGTTCCATTGAACACCAGCGCATGGTGGACGGCGCGCGTATTGCCGGGCACGACCGCGGCCGCGCGCAGCCAGACATTGGAAGGCAAATTCAGGACGACCGACAGGTATCGGTATGGAATCTCGCCAGATGTGGGCAGGCTTTGCGCCGGGATTGAAATCACGTGATCGGGTTGCCCCAACTCGGCCGGCCAGGCGTTGGTATAGTCTTTGGGAGGCGGTTGAGTTGCGAACGAGTCCGCCAAAGGATCGGGGCCGTCGCCCCGCGGAGCGCCGCTCGCGATCCATTCCAACAGCAGAGAAGCTTCGGCGGGTTTGAGAGACGCGTCATTCAGGAAGGTGCCGTGAACTGGATCGGCGTGCCAGGGCGGCATCCGTCCGGCCAGGACTTCCTGTTTGATCGAGGCCGAAAACGATTTCAGGACGGCGTGATTGGTCATGGCCCACGGCGCGATGTTGCCCGGGCTGTGGCAGCTCAGACACTTCTCCTTCAACAACGGAGCGATCTCGACGGAGTAGGAAATCGCCTTGGAGGGAGGGAACGTGATCGTCGCACCCTCCGGCCGCGTGCGGTTGAACGTCACGGGTTTGGCCGCGAGGAAATTCTCCAACGCAACAGCAAAATAATCCTGCGCGTTCCCGGCACCCGCTCGGCTGTCGATGGCGCCGCGGTAAAAAATCGACCAATCCGCCGTATCGATGGCAATCGCTTCCGGGACCGTCGTCACCCCAAATTCTCGGGCGACAATCTGCGCGCGGTCGTGCAGCACGGGCCAATCGACGCCCCGGGCTTTTGCCAGCGCGGCGGTGCCGGCCCGGTCGCTCTGCGGATTGGCGTCGATCATCCAGAACAACGCGCCCTGGGAGTTGAAATTGTCGTTCAGGGTTTTGATGGCGGCCAGGGATGAGGGAGTCACCGAATCCAATCCATTAACGAAAATCAACACGACCACGCGGGCCGTGGAGTAATAGTTGAGTTCGCGCGACATTCCTTGGTGATCGATCAGCCGGAAATCGCTCGCGGCGCCGGCCGACGGGCTGGCCAACGCGCGCAGACGGTAAAAGCGATAAGGCGCACTCGACGAATTAACGTCGGTCCAGGATTGAGAACTTTCGGTGAGCGTGAGGGACAGCAGGAATTCCCAACTGTTGGCCGTTCCGGGATTGGAACTCTGCTCCAGGACGTACTGGCCGCCCAACGCGCCGCTGATTCCCAGCTTGATCGGGCGTTGAACGGGATCGATGGTCAACTTGGCGGGTTGGCCTTGAAGAAGCGACGTCTGGGACGCCACAACGCAAACGAGGAGGAAAAGGATTCGGCGCATGACGCTGGAAGATTGCATCGCGCCAGGCGCTAAGCAACCAAATTCCATGCGTCCGAGATAAACGCCGCTCGGCCAGTCCCTGGGCCCTATGGCGCCGGACCGGATTGCATCAACGACATCCGTGCCGGACGTGAGAATCCGATGAAAGTTTTGAATCGTCGATGGGTGGCTCAGACTTGCTCCACTTGCAGTTTGTCACCGGCGCACTTTCGGGCGGCGTCGAAGTGCGTATCCCGGCAAACAACAGGCAGCCCTGTGCGAATGGCCACCGTGGCGACGAACAGATCGTTCCGGGGAATCGTCAATCCTCTCGCTCGAAGTTGGCGTTCGAGCAAGGCTGCATCACGCCAGTCGCTCGGCTCGAATACGACATGGCGGCTGAGTGCGAAGGCCTGTTCGAGATCGTCTTCTTCGTCCGGCTTCACCCCACTGAGCAACTCAAATCGAATCGGGCAAGTATAGGCAGCGTGGTCGGCTTGGAGCAGTCGGGCCACGAGGCTCTTGACGTTGGGATCGCCCCTGCGCCGGAGGAATTCCACCCAGGCCGAGGAATCAATGAGCCTCATAGAGATCGCGGGCTTCCAGTTCCTCATTCGTCAGCGAAAAGTCCGTCGCTCCGGTCAACGCCCGCTCGATGAGACGCTGCTTTTGCTGGATGCGCAGGTAATCTGCGAGCGCTCGGCTAACCGCGGGCGATTTCTTCTTTTGCCCAGTCAATTGTTGAATTTTCTTCAATTCAGAAGCATCAATTTCGATGGTTATTCGCATACTGCGCGCTGACAATATACCTCAAATCACCGTCCGACAAGCAGCATTTTCTCATGGGAGAATCACCCATGAATCACCCATCATGCAGAGCAAGCAAGGGTGCGGCGTTCAGATCACAGGTTGGGACGGCTTTGTGACAGACAACCAATTCTCGGGAAACGGAGGCCATGGGTTTGCCTGCGAGTCGGTCGGCGCGACGGTTACTGATCACGGCAAACCGCGTCGAATGGAACGATGGACGCTCAAGCCTGCCTCTCCAAGTCGTGCCGAAGCGGCCTCAACGCCGGCGTGCGCTGAGGTTACTTCCCGGCGAGCTTAGACAAGCTCTTCTTGATCTCCACCAAAAGCGCCAGACCACGGTCCTGGTTGGCGCGCATATTGTCCTCCGCGGCGTGGAGAGTCTCGATCACTGCTTCGACAACCTTCGTATTCTTGTCTTTGGTGCGGAGCGCGGCCTGAATCAACATCGACGCGCCGGTAATCAAGAGGGTTTGTCCTTTGAGCTCGAACACATCGAGCGTGGGGCGAACCACGAAGTGCCGGGCGTGCCAGGTGAACTCGACGACGTTGGCTTGCGGATTCGTCCGCAAGTTGCTCATCGCCTTCTGATCCGGGAGGACTTTCCGGATGTGTTGGGTCAGTTCGTCCAGTTCTTGGGTTGTGGCCATGGGAATAAGCGTTTGCGCGTTAGCACGGTTCCAGCGTGAAGAAGCGCCGCTCGAAGATCAAGCCGCGACTTGCGGGTCGGCGACCCTACTTTGCCATCACCACGTCCATGGTTTCGGCGGTGGGCTGGAGGCGGTCTTCCTCCTCTTCCACTGGCGCCGGCGGCAGCGGCTCCAGCGGCACGGCCAGATGATCCATGGCCGGTTCCGCGGCTTTGTGAAACTTGACGCTGACGATTTTGCTCACGCCCTGCTCCTGCATGGTCACGCCATACAACACGTCGGCCATCCCGATCGTCCGTTTGTTGTGCGTGATGATGACAAACTGCGAATGGGCGAGAAACCGCTGCAAGACGCGGATGAACCGGTTGATGTTGGATTCATCGAGCGGAGCGTCCAGTTCGTCCAGGACGCAGAACGGGCTCGGTTTCACCTGATAAATCGCGAACAAAAGCGCCACGGCCGTCATGGTTTGTTCTCCGCCAGACAAAAGCGAAATGCTTTGCAGTTGTTTTCCCGGAGGCCGCGCCACGATTTCGATGCCGCTTTCCAGAGCGTCGCCTTCATCCACGAGCTGCAAGTCCGCCTTGCCGCCGCCGAAGACCTCGGTGAACAGACTGCGGAAATTCTCCCGGACCTGGTTGAAGGTGTCGCTGAACATCTGTTTGGTCTGGGCGTTGATCCGGTTGATGATATCGACCAACTGCTGTTTGGCTTTCACCAAGTCGTCATATTGCGTGGACAGAAATTGGTGGCGTTGCTCGGTCTCCTCATATTCCTCGATGGCCACGAGATTCACGGGGCCCATCTCGTCCAGCCGCGTCTGGAGCGCCGTCACTTGTTCGGCCACGGCGTCCCAGTCGGTCGAAGCCCCGCTGGCCGCCATTTCTTCTGGAGACAGCGTCTGCACCTTGGGAGGGCCTTGATCGGCAATCGTGATGGTGATGCACTCGCTGCGGACATCGTCCAGGTTCACCTGATATTTCTCGCGAACGCGCTGGCGAATATTATCGACGCCCATCCGCTTTTGCGCCAGTTCGACATCCATGGCGCCTCGCTGCTCTTGAAGCTCGGTGAGACGGCGGCGGCGTCCGCGCAAATCCTCTTCTTGAGTCGCGATGAATTCTTCCTGGGCCTGCTTCTCGCTTTGCAGTTCGGCGAGCCGGGCGTTCGCGCTTTCGCGTTCGCGCTGGAGGGCTTCGATTTTTCTCCGTGAATCGTCAATCGCGCTCTCGCACTGAATGCGCCGCTGGACGAAGTCTGCGGCGTCCGCGCGCTGCTGGGCCACCAACTGGATCAATTCGTTGAGGCGGTTTTGGAGGGATTCTTCTTGCTGGCGCAGGGACGCGCACAATTGTTCTTCAGCCGCGAAAGCCACCTTGGTTTCCGTCAACTCGGCGTGAGCCGAGTCCCGGCGCTGGCGCAAATTATCGAGTCCAGAGTTGATGCCGTTCAGGCGTTCTTGCAGGGCGCGGTCCCGAGATTCGAGTTCTCGGAGTTGGTCCGACAGCGCGGTGCGGCGGGCCTGCGCCTCCTGGTCCTGGGCGGCCAGGCTTTGAATCTCGTACACTACGGTGTCGATCTTCTGGTGCAACGACCGCAACGAGACTTGGAGCGCGTTGAATTCGCCTTGGCGCGTCGCAATCGCGACCTCGTGTTTGCGGAGGTCGGCCTGGGCTTGCTGGAGGCCCGCCTGCAACGCTGTTTGTTCGCTCTGCAAGGCGCCCTTTCGACGGCTGGCTTCGGCGATCTTGTCGTGCAAGTGGGTAAGCTGAGTCTGAAGTTCGGCGATCTGGTTCTTGCGGCCGAGAGCGGAGGAGGGCGCCTTCTGCGAGTAATTCCCGGAGCCCCCGGTATAAATCCCATGACGATCCAGCACTTCACCGGTCAAGGTCACGAAGACAAATCGACCGGGCTGCGACTTCCAAAAAGCCGTGGCTGCGGCCAAATCCTGGACTATGAAGGTGTCGCACAGCAACCGATCCAAAAGCGGACGGATGGACGGGTCGGCCTGGATAACGCTCAGAGCCAGCACGCGCAAAGCGTCCGGTGAAACTGAAGGGTCGGATGGAGATTCTCCCTCTCTTCCCTGCGAAGGGAGGAGAGCGCTGGGGAGCGGAGGACCGTCTTGATGGGATTTCCCCTCTCCTGCATCCTCTCCCCACTCGTGCCTGGCGGGGAGAGGAAGTGAAGCAGATGTCGATGGAGCGGGTTCATTCTGACTTCTCGACAGGGCAAGAGCCGCGATGCTGGCCCGGCCTTTCTTATTCGTTGTGAGGCTGGCCAGGATGGACTGAGCCGATTCGGCCTGTTCCGTGAGCGCGAGCTGCAAGTGATGGCCCAGAGCCGCCTCGACCGCCATGATGTAGTTGTCCGGCACGCGGAGTTTGTCCGTGAGCGACCCCAGGACGTTCTGAGTGCCTTTGAGCACAGCCAGCGCGCCGGCGCTGAAGCCTTCATAGTCGGACTGCAGTTGCTCCAGCACGTTGAGTTGCGAACGCCGCTCGGCCTGGTCGCGCAGCAAACCATCCAGTTCCTGGCCCGACTGATTCAATTCCTGCTGAATCTCGCGCAGGCGCCGTTGCCGATCTTCCACCGTGCCGCGGCTGACCTGGACGTTCTGTTTTTCGGTCTCCACCGTTGCGGCGAACTCAGCGAGCCGGGCTTCAAGACGGCCCCGCTCTTCTTCCAATTGAATTTTTTCCGCAGACAACTTCTCAAGACGCACGACATTGCCCTGTTTCTGGAGGTCCAGCGCGGTGATCTCATTCCGGGCGCGAGTGAGTTGCTGCGCCAGCCCGAAGGTCTCCGCCTGCGCCCGGCGCAACGCTTCCTGACGCTCCAGCAACTCGCGGTCGATTCGATGAAGGTCATCCTGCTTCTGGCGCAAAACCTCCCGATGCCGGTTGAGCGCCGCCCTCGACGCGGACAATCGGTCCGCCACGACCGTGATTTCCTGTTCCACGGCCGAACGGCGCTCCTCCCCCTGGGTGATCTCGGCATGCGTTCGGGCGTTTTGGGTTTCGAGTTCTCGGAGACGCTCTTCGTTGTAGTGAATGTTGGCCTCGTGGCGGTCGGCCTGGTTTTTCAATTCGTGGCCTTGCGATTCGGCGGCATGAATCTTTTCCTCGAGCTCCGCCAAAAGGCTCCGCAACTGCGAGATCTCTTCTTCGCTGCGCAACACGCTTTCAGAGCAAAGCTCGATCTCGACCCGGAGTTTCTCGAGAGCGGATTCCTTCTCGCGAATCTCGGATTCCAATAAGTCGAACTGGTGGCGCGCGAGTTGCGTGTCCAGATGCTGAAGTTCCAGCATGAGTTGCTTGTATCTGCGCGCTTTGCCGGCTTGACGTTGGAGGGAGCCGATCTGCCGTTTCACCTCCCGGATCAGGTCGGAGACGCGCAACAAGTTCTGTTCGGTGTATTCAAGCTTGCGGAGGGCTTCCCTTTTTTGGGATTTGAATTTCGTGATCCCGGCGGCCTCTTCGAAGACCATCCGGCGGTCCTCCGGTTTGCTGGAAATGATTTGGGTAATGTTCCCTTGGGCCATGATGCTGTAACTTGTCCGGCCTACGCCCGTGCCCATGAACAACTGCTGGATGTCTTTAAGCCGGCAAGGAATCTTGTTCAGGAAATACTCGCTGCCGCCGTCCCGGAACACGCGACGCGTCAGGGTGACCTCGTTGTAGGCCAGATCAACCCCCGCCGCCTTGAGATTCTCGGAATCCATGTCCCCAATGGTCAGGGACACCTCGGCCATTCCTAAGGGCTTCCGGTGGTCAGTTCCATTGAAAATGACGTCTGCCATTTCCCCGCCGCGCAAGGCCTTTGCAGATTGCTCACCGAGAACCCAGCGAATCGCGTCCGAAACATTCGACTTTCCGCAACCATTTGGCCCGACGATGGCAGAGACGCCAGGGAGGAAGTTCAGGGAGGTCTTGTCTGCGAAAGACTTAAAGCCTAAGAGGGTTAGGTTCTTCAAATACATCGAGACTTAATAAAATCGAAAAGAGGAACTCAAGTAAAGCCAAAACCTACAAGATGTTGTGCTTCTCCATACCTTGGAACACAACTAATCGCATAGCTTTCAAGTTTTGGCTCGTTCATGCCACGCTCTGAGCCGGGAATCTCATGCGTAAGTCAGATAGTGTCAAATGATTTTGCGGCTTTTTGCGGGCTGTAGGCCGGGCAATCAGGTCTGACGATCCTGGAGTTCTTCCTGGAACGCCTTCACGTCGGCTTGTTCCTGAATTTCGGTTGGTAAGCCTTTCTGTGAATCTGACGGATTCGACAGATTCGGGCGATTCGGGGCGATTCGGAATGTCTCTGGCCTTCTCCAGGTCGAGGATTTAACCTTGCAACGTTTCTTTACGAATCAATGGCCCGCATCGTTCTAACCACGCTCAACGCGAAGTTCATTCACGCGGCATTCGGGTTGCGCTACCTGATGGCCAATCTCGGTTCCCTGCGCGCAGAGGCAAGAATCCTGGAGTTCGATATCAACCAGCGCCCGATGGATATCGTGGAGAGGATTCTCGCTGAGAACCCCGCTATCGTCGGTCTGGGAGTTTACATCTGGAACGCGGGGCTCTCCCTCGAAGTCGTGAGCGCGCTGAAGCGTGTCGCTCACGGCGTGACGGTCGTGCTGGGCGGTCCGGAAGTCAGCTATGAGACCGAGGAGCAAGCCATCGCATCGGTGGCGGACTTTGTGGTCACAGGCGAGGCTGACCTGAAATTCGCCGAGATTTGCTCGCAAATCCTCAACGGCAGCCCTCCTTCGAGCAAGGTCATTGCATCTGAGTTGCCGGAACTGGGTCAACTTCTTCTGCCCTACGAATTCTACGATGATCGCGATATCGCGCACCGCGTCATTTATGTGGAAGCTTCGCGGGGTTGTCCGTTCACGTGCGAATTCTGTCTTTCATCGTTGGACGTGCCGGTGCGCCAATTCCCTCTGACGCGATTCCTGTCGGAGTTGGAACGCTTGCTGGAACGAGGGGTGAAACAGTTCAAATTCGTGGACCGGACTTTCAACCTGCATCTGAGCGTCAGCCAGTCGATCCTGGAGTTCTTCCTGGAACGCCTTCACGCCGGCTTGTTCCTGCATTTCGAGATGATTCCAGACCGCCTTCCGGATGGATTGCGAGCGCTGATTCAGAAGTTTCCTCCCGGCACCCTGCAATTCGAGGTGGGCATCCAGACGTTCAATGAGGAAGTCGCCAACCGAATCAAGCGTCGTCAAAACTGCCGGAAAGTCGAAGAGAATCTCCGCTTCCTGCGCCAACACACCGGGGTCCACATCCACGCCGATCTGATCGTCGGGCTGCCGGGTGAAAGCGTTGAAAGCTTTGGACAAGGATTCGACCGGTTGGTCGCGTTGGGGCCGCAAGAGATTCAGGTTGGCATCCTCAAACGTTTGCGAGGCACGCCCATCGTTCGTCACGATAGAGAGTGGTCCATGGTCTATAGCGCTCATGCTCCTTACGAGATTCTCCAGAACAAGCTGATCGACTTCGCGTCGATGCAACGGATGCGGCGTTTCGCGCGCTACTGGGATCTGGTGGCGAACAGCGGCAATTTCATCGAAACCACGCCTTTGCTTTGGATGAATTCAAACTCGCCGTTCGACGGCTTTATGCGGCTGAGCGACTGGCTTTACGCAAAGCTCGAACGCTGCCATAGCATCGGACTGGTCAACCTGGCGGAGATGCTGTTTGAGTTCCTGACCGTGACGCTTGGCCACGCCAAGTCGGAAGTCGCACTGTCGATGGGGCGCGATTGGTCGCGAAGCGGCCGTTCGGAAATTCCGGGATTCCTCCGCGATGTCCTTCCAGCCGATCAATCTCCTCAACGTCCAATGCCTTCATCGGCGGTCCCGAAGCGCCAGGCAAGGCATCTGGCTTCGGCCTGAGCGCCTTTTCAGAGGGGCCGGTCTCTAAGAGCGTGTCCGAAAATTGCGCGGGGTCCTGTTTTCGCGCCAAAGGCCGGATGGCGAGGCGCAACGAAGGAGAATATCCTCCCTGGATCTTCGACTGAGGAGCAACGAAGCCAGGCGGCCTTTGGCGCGAAAACCCTCCGGGCGGCGGGTCTTTTGTCCGTGGCCTGCGTTGGCTCGGTCCTTACAGCCCGCGTTGGGGATGCTCGGACCTCGCCGCCTTGGCCACAGCCAAAATCCCTCGCCGCAGGACCCCGCGGAATTTTCGGACACGCTCTAAGCTAAGTTATTGGGCCCAAAAGCATTCCGATTCAGAGGGCAAGCCAAGACCTCGTTTGCAAGCCGTTCCGAAAGCTCACCAGCGACGGGTCAAAGGCAGGTTGTCAAAAGTTGTTCTTTTCGGGCCAATAAGTGCCGATTTGCTCAGATTTCCGAAGGTTTCCCAGTTGACGTTCCGGACGAACCGCCCGTAAGGTATCGCCATGAACCACGCAGGGGCGTAGGCGGATCATCAGGATATTTGTATGCCAGAAGGATATTGCGTTAAGTGCAAAGCCAAAAAGGAAATTGCCGACGCCGTTGAAGAGTTGATGAAGAACGGTCGCAAGGCGATCAAGGGCAAATGCCCGACCTGCGGCGTGGTCATGTTCAAAATCCTCGGTGGCAAAGCGACTCCGGCTCCCGCTGCGGCAGCGCCGCAGACGCCGTCGCTTCCAGCCGCTTGATTCTCTTTCTTCGCTTCGTATGCCTCAGCAACTTGCTTACGTCATCATTACCCCTTACTCGCTTCACAAGTCCCGCACCGGGGGCATCCTGGCTCGTCTGATCACCCGGACGGGTTTGGATTTGGTGGCGGCACGAATGTTCGCCCCGAGTGCCGAATTGGTGAAGGAATACTCCGAGGCCATCGTGTCGGCCAACGATCCGCAAGACCGCCGGATTCAGGAGTTGATTCGAGATTACATCATTCAGAACTTCATGCCCGATCCGAAAACGCAGCGCTGCCGGCGGGTCATGATGCTGCTTTTTCAGGGTAGCGAAGCGGTTCGAAAAACCCGCGCCGTGGTGGGACACATCATTGCCAACCGTCGCGGCGGCGAAACCATTCGCGATACCTACGGCGATCTGATTCTCGATGAACGAGACCAGGTGCGTTACTTCGAACCGGCCGTCCTGGCGGCGCCCAACGTCGAGGAGGCGGCAACCAAACTGAAACTCTGGACGCAGTACTCGGACACCGACGGCGGCATCCTGGAAAACACCATTGCCTATGCTTCGGAGGAAAAACCCCAGCGAACTCTGGTCCTGATCAAGCCGGACAATTTCCGGTTCCCGACTGGGCGTCCCGGCAACATGATCGACTTTTTCTCCCGCACCGGCCTTTACATTGTCGGCATCAAAGTCCATCGCATGAGCGTGGCGGAGGCGGTCGAGTTCTACGGACCGGTTCGCGAAGTCCTGCGCACAAAATTGACCGACATCGTCGCCAGCCGGGCCAAGACGGTGCTCGAAAAGGAGCTGGGCTTTTCCATTCCGTTGGCGGACGAGAAACGGCTGGGGCAGCTTTTGGGGCCGCATTACGGAGATCATCAATTCGGGAATATCGTCAAATTCATGTCCGGCCGCGCTCCCAGTGAGTGCGACGAAACCCTCCTGCACGCGCCCGGAACCGAAAAGTGCATCGCGCTCGTCTATGAAGGCCCCGAAGCCGTGCGAAAAATCCGCGACGTCCTCGGCCCAACCGACCCCTCCAAAGCGCCGCCCGGTTCGATTCGCCGCGAGTTTGGCCAGACCATCATGGTTAACGCGGCGCACGCCAGTGATTCCGAGGAAAACGCGACACGCGAAATCCGCGTCGTCAACGTCGGCCAAAACACCTTCTGCAAAGTCGTCGAAGAGTTTTACGGCAAGGTCTGATTCCCACTGAACTGTCCCACCAGCCACCTATTAACACCCCGCTTCAGCGGGGTGAACGCCGGTCGAGCCACAGGGGAGTCGTTTGAACGGTTTCCTCCTCGGGGAGAGACCCGGCGCGCCGCCAACCGTTGAAACGGTTTTCCACCTGGACGCTGTTTCGGCCCCCCCCCCGCGCAAGCGGGGTGTTAACGAGAAGGCCAGAGATCGAATTTTGACTCTTTCTTTTAGTCGGTTTCCCGATTTAACTTTGTTCCGCTTTGACCGCCAGATGCGCTGTGCTGTGATTATGATCATCCTCGCCTTTCGATCCCGGTTCTTGACCCGTTGGACCGCACCCCTGACGCTCGGTCTGAGCCTTATGGCACCTCACGCGCTGAGTGCGGCGGAACCAAGCCGAGCTGCCGGCATCGACCAGCGCGTTCCGTGGACGAGTTCCCGCATCAGCGGCACACCCGAACCGCCGCCGCCTTACCGGATCGAACGCGTTTTCCCCAAACTTGCCTTCAGCAATGCCGTCGATTTCGCGAGCATCCCGGGCACTCGCCGACTTCTGGTTGCCGAACTGGCCGGGAAGATTCTCTCGTTTCCCAGCGATGCCGCCGTGGTGAAGCCCGACCTGTTTGTAGATTTGAAGAAGGAAATCCAGGTCATGGAATCGCTCTACGGCGTGGTGTTCCATCCGAAGTTTGAAGAAAACCGCTTCGTTTATCTCTGCTACGTCCTGAAATCCGATCTGAAAGACGGCAGCCGCGTCTCGCGCTTCGCCGTCAGCAAAACCGACCCGCCCCGTCTCGAACCGAAGAGCGAGAAAATCCTGATTACCTGGCTGTCCGGCGGGCACAACGGCGGAAGCCTGCAGTTCGGTCCGGATGGCTATCTTTATATTTCGACGGGCGATGGCGCCGGGCCGAATCCTCCGGACCCGTTGAAAACAGGCCAGGACAACTCGGACCTGCTCTCTGCCATTCTCCGCATTGATGTCGATCGGACAGACGAAGGGAAGGAGTACCGAGTGCCCCCGGACAATCCCTTCGTGGGCATGCCGAACACTCGGCCGGAAATCTGGGCTTACGGTTTCCGCAACCCGTGGCGGATGAGTTTCGACAAGAAAACCGGCGAACTCTGGACCGGCGATGTCGGTTGGGAACTCTGGGAACTCGTCTATCGAATTGTGCGGGGCGGCAACTACGGCTGGAGCATCGTCGAAGGTCCGCAATCGATCCATCCGGACTGGCCACGCGGCGCGACGCCCATTCTGCCGCCGGTCAAAGCGCATCCCCACTCGGAAGCCGCGTCCATCACCGGCGGCTACGTTTACTACGGCAGCCGCCTGAAGGAGTTGGTCGGCGCGTATGTTTACGGGGATTGGGTCACCGGCAAGATTTGGGCCCTGCGCAACGACGGCGACAAGCTCACGTCGTTGCTGGAGTTGGTGGACACGCCGCTGCAGATCATCTGCTTCGGCGAAGACACGGCCGGCGAGCTTTACATCGTGGATTACGTGGGCGGCATTTATCGGTTGGAAAAGAACCCGCCCTCGACCGCGCACCTGAATTTCCCGCGCAAGCTCAGCGAAACCGGTTTGTTTGAATCGACGAAACGCCACCAGCCTGCGCCGGGCGTCGTTCCCTTCTTGGTCAATGCCGAAATGTGGGCTGATCAGGCCTTGGCCGAGCGCTTTGTCGCGCTGCCGGGCACGTCGTCCATCCAAACCGGCGCCACCAACGTCTGGCTTTATCAGTCCAAAAACGAATGGCGTTACCCGACCAATTCCGTGCTCGCGAAGACGCTCTATCTTTATCTCGAACGCAGCGCCTCAACGTTGCCGCGCCGCATCGAAACTCAAGTCCTCCACTACGACGGCGCCGATTGGCGTGCTTACTCCTATCGCTGGAACGAGGAGCAGACTGATGCGACGCTCGTGGACGCCGCCGGAGATGAGCAAATGTTCGAGACCAAGGACGACAGTTCGCCCGGCGGACGCCGCAAGCAAACCTGGCGCTTTCATGCCCGGAGCGAATGTTTGCGCTGCCATAATCCCTGGGTGAACTACGCGCTCGCGTTCACCGCTCCGCAACTGAACCGCGAGGCGCGATACGCCTCGAATCGTCCGCTGGCCCCCAACCTGCCTCCGGAGATGAATCCCGCGCCGTCCGCCACGGAAGCCATCAAGGCGGCCAACCAGCTTTGGACTTTTTCGCACCTGGGCTATTTCGATCAGCCGTTGGACGAGCGCGCCCGCCCCAAACTCAGCGATCCTTACGACACGCTGGCTGATTTCAATTACCGCACCTTTATTACGCTCGGCCCGGCCAAGGCTCCCCCGCCGCTGCCCGGACTCAAACACCGCAAGGACGAGGAGATTCAAGCAGTCCTCTTCACCAACCTCAACGAACGCGTCCGATCCTGGCTCCACGTCAATTGCGCTCATTGCCACCGGGAAGGCGCCGGCGGCTCGGTCGTGTCGCACTTCGATTACGAGACCAAGCTCGACGCCATGAAAGCGATTGGCCGGCCTCCGTCGCAAGGCACATTCGGCCTGGTCGGCGCCAACGTGATTACGCCGGGCGATCCTCATAGCTCCGTGCTTTATTACCGCATCATGACCACGGGGCAGGGGCGTATGCCGCACATCGGTTCGAGATGGGTGGATGAGGCGGGAGCGAAACAGATTCACAAATGGATCACGCAACTCCCCCTCGAACTGTCCGAAAACAAAAGTCGCGACCCAGCCGCTGAAGCGCTGCGCGCGCAAAACGCCCAGGCGCTGCAAGGCCCGGCGGCTGGCCCGCCCGGCCTTCCCGGATTGCCTGGCCAACCCGGCCCGGCTCCCGCTCCCATCGTTGAGCGCTTGCTCGCGACTTTCAACGGCGCGCTCGCCCTGGCAAGCGAACTGACTTTTCAAAGTCCTTCCTACGCGGCCGAGTTGCTCGACAAAGCGGCGATTCATCCAGCCTTCCAGGTGCGCGACCTGTTCGAGCGCTTTCTCCCGGAGGAAAAGCGCCCCAAGAAACTTGGCGCCAGTGTCAAACCTGGCGAAATCCTGGCGCTCAAGGGCGACGCCGCGCGCGGCCGGAAGATCTTCTTCCAGGAAGGCTCGTCCCAATGCCAGCAATGCCATCGTCTCGAAAACCAGGGCCGCGAATTTGGCCCGGACCTCAGCCACATCGCCTCGAAATACGACCGCGCGCAAATCCTGGACAACATTTTGTTCCCGTCGAAGGTCATCGAACCCAATTTCATCACCTACCAGGTTGAAACCAAGGACGACTTGATCTACAGCGGGTTTCTGCTCAAACGCACCGAACAGGAAGTGGTGCTCAAGGACGCCAACACGCAAGAAATTCGCGTTCCGATGACCGAGGTGAAGGGCCTGAAGCCCCAGCAAATCTCCGCCATGCCCGAACTGCTCCTCCAGAGCATGACCGCCCAAGACGTCGCGGACCTCCTCGATTTCCTCGCGTCGCTGAAGTGACGAAGTGACAGGAGTTGAGAGGGGTTGGGCGTTGAGAGACGCGCCAGATCATTCCATCGGTGACATTCGTATGAGGATCAGGCGCACCCTGAGTTCCCGATACGTTTTTGACGGCGCTCATCAACGCCGAGTATCCACACCTGGCGCGGGCGATTGAACTGAAATCAGCGGGAACAGTCGTCCCTCTGTAAACGACGGCGCAGCGAGGCTCCCGCAGAGCCGTGCGGCGATGGCGATTGGCGGTTCTTCTATGGCGAAATCCGGGAACCGGGATCGGCGTGTCGCCTCATACGCTTAGCCGTAAGTAGGCAGTCGAAATTGGGGAGCATACGCGCCCTCGCGTGTATCGACCGGCGCCCCGTTGTAGAAATTCAGTCACCAAAGGGTGACCGCTCTTGCGAGTGGTGTGGTCGGCGAGGGCGCGGACCACAGCACGCGAGGGCGCGTGCGCTCCCCATCTGACCGAATGGATACGGCTGAGTGGTCATGGGCATAAATACGATGACGTTCGCGGAATGAGACTTTTTCACATCGCCATTCCATCGGGATCCTGGAGGACAAGCGGGTCCGAACTCCCGTTGCGGCGGCCGTTCGAGCGCCCGCTCTATCCGGAGCGGGTGCTCCGCCGGGCCGCCCACGGCCTGGGTGATGGCAGAATTGCGGACGACACTTCGGACGAGGGACGCGACGCTCGGCAGCCGGACCTGAAGCAATCTGCGGGATGTCCCACCTGCAGCGTGTCCCTTCGTCCTGTTTTTGCCTCCTCCGAATCAGTTCTCGACCTCCTCTCCTTCCCGTCAGGTTCCGTTTTCCAATGTAGGGCAGGCTTTTCAAGAATCTCGTCGTACGACCGCGCGGGGGGTGCGATTTAAAGTGTCGGTCAGCCGACTCCGATTGACTTCCCTCTCTCCCCGCGAGGAACGAGTGGGGAGAGAGTTGGAGAGAGGAGTTTCTTGGAAACATCGGAGCCGAGCCAACGCCCCTCCTCTCCCCAGCCCTCTCCTCCCTTCGGGAAGAGAGGGAGAAGACTTCGTTACCCGACAGTTTTACTCGCACGACTGCGCGGGCAAGCTGCCCGCGCTCCTTGTCGAATCAGCCGTACCGCATGTCCGAAGCGCCACTTTTGATTGCGCAAGCTCCCTCCGCTTCTTAGTTTAACCCGGTGAAACTCTCCGTGAAAAGCGATTACGCCGTGCGAGCCGTCCTAGGATTGGCCGCGCGCTTTGAACAAGAAGTCGCGGTTCGTGCCGAAGACGTGGCCGTCGAACATGGAATCCCGGTCAATTATCTGGTCCAGATTCTGATCGAGTTGAAGTCGAAACAAATCGTGAAAAGCCAGCGCGGCAAGGACGGCGGATACCTGCTGGCCCGTCCGCCGGCGGAGATTACGTTCGGCGACATTCTGCGCGCGGTTTACGGTCCCATCCTGGATTCCCCGGCCTTGAGCGATCCGCAGTGCGGCGCGGAGATTCGTGAAGCGTGGCGAAGACTCGGAACGGCCTTCGAGGAAGCCGCGGACGCCATTACTTTCCAGCAATTGCTCGACGCCCGCCCAGACAAGGAGAAGATGTACTACATCTGAGTCGCGTCATGCGGAAGGACCTGTTTGGAATGAAACGTGCAGAACATCCCAAATTTTGGCCGACCGGCCAAAATTGAATGAATCGACCGGGGCACTTATTTCAAAAACTTCGCTACGGTTTCTCGGTCATGCGTCGGTGGCTGGCAGGCTTTGCCCGTGCAGAGATAAGCCGTAGGTTTGCCTTCGTGCAGCGGCAATGTCGTGGCGAACGGCTCGACCGGTCCGGTGTTGCTGAGCACCACTTTGACCGGTTGATACACCGTGTGCGCCGCTCGCAACAGTTCGCGCGTCACCGGCGACTTGGGGTCACCGGCGATCACCACCCGCTTCGGTTCTTCGAGCCAGAAATCCAGCCCCAGCAGCAGATACGGCACGGCTTGCGGGATTTGTTGCATGCGCTCAGCGAGAAGCCGCAGCGTCTTTTCGGCGGCTTGCTTGAATTCGGGGCGGTCGGTGATCGCAGCCAACTTCAACAGCGCGAGAACCGCCACAGAGTTTCCGGATGGCTCCGCGCCGTCGTAATCTTCCTTGATGCGCAGAATCAAATCTTTGGAATCAGCGGCGCTTTGCCAAAAACCGCCTTCCTTTTGGTCGTAGAATTTTTCCAGCATCGATTCCGCGAGCGCCAGCGCAAACTCGAGATGCTGCGCGGCCAGCGTCGCCTCATACAGACCGATCGTGCCGGCGAGTAGATTCGCGTAGGCATCGAGCAATTGCACCGAGTCGCGCTCGCCGTCCCGCCAGCGGTGATACAACGTTTTGGTTTTCGCATCCCACAGTTTGGCTTGGAGCAAAGAAAAATTCTTCTCCGCCGCGGCGCGGTAGTTTTCGTCGCCGAGCACGGCGTAAGCGCGCGCGATGGCGCCGAGCATCAGTCCGTTCCACGAAGCCAGAACCTTGTCGTCGAGGTGCGGACGGACGCGTCTGGCCCGCGCGTCGAACATTTTCCTTTTCGCCGAGACCAGCAGACTCTGGTCGCCGGGAGAAAGATTCGGATCGACGATGCTGAGGACATTTTGGTTGGGGAGCGGATTGGGGTCGCTATGGTCTACGAAATTGCCGGCCTCGGTAATCCCGAAGAAACGCACGGCAACGTTGAATTCTTCCGTTGTGAGCAATTTCGACAATTCGTCGCGTGTCCAGCAGTAAAACTTGCCTTCCTTGCCTTCGCTGTCCGCGTCTTCCGCCGAGTAAAACCCGCCTTCGCGATGCGTCATGTCGCGCAGAATGTAGCGGAGGATGTCGCGGGCCGTGTCGGCGAAGCGGGCTTCGCCGCTGATCAAATGCGCGTCGAGGTAGAGGTGGACCAACTGGGCGTTGTCATAGAGCATTTTCTCGAAATGCGGCACGAGCCATTGGGCATCGACGGAGTAACGCGCGAAGCCGCCGCCCAGTTGATCGTACATGCCGCCGGCCGCCATGCGTTCGCAGGTGTGCAACACCATTTTGATCGCTTCCGGGTCGCCGGCCCGAACGCCGTGCCGCAGCAGAATCGCGGGCTGGCTGGGGCGGGGGAATTTCGGCGCGTTGCCAAAACCGCCGTGGCGCGGATCGTATTCCGATTTGAATTTGCGCGCCGCGGTTTCGAGGATAGCAGGAGTGAGCAAGATCCCTGGCGCGGCTTCCAGTTCTGTGGCGTTCGCCAGATGCTCGTGAAGTTTGCCGGCTGAATTGCCGATATCTTCCCGGCGCGTTTGCCAGAGATCCTGGATGCGCTCCAGCACTTGAAGGAAACTGGGCCGGCCATATTTGGGTTCGGGAGGAAAATAAGTCCCGCCGTAAAATGGCTTGAGGTCCGGCGTCAGAAAGACATTGAGCGGCCAGCCGCCGCCTTCGCCCATGGCCTGGACGGCGGTCATGTAGATCTTATCGACGTCGGGCCGCTCCTCGCGATCGACCTTGATGCTGACGAAGTGCCGGTTCAAATACGCTGCCAGTTTTTCGTCTTCAAACGATTCGCGTTCCATGACGTGGCACCAATGGCAGGTGGAGTAGCCGATGCTGAGCAGGATGGGTTTGTTTTCGGCGCGCGCCTTGGCGAACGCCTCCTCGCCCCACGCGAACCAATCGACCGGGTTGTGCTGGTGTTGGAGCAGATACGGCGACTTCTCCCGCGCCAACCGATTGGTGTGGGGATGTGCGACTTGTTTGGTGGACATGGCGGAGCTGGAGGTTGGCGGCGAATTGCTTTCGGAAGTGGGCCGGCAGGAAGGCGCGGTCACGGCGAGGAAGCCGGCGAAAACAAACAGGGTAGCGAAACCGTCTTTTGGATTAGGCGACACCGCTCACCTTAACCCGGTCTGAGCCCGGAGCAAGGCGCAAACGGGGACACCCCGGTGCGTCTCACGGCTGATTCAAGAAGGAGCGCGGGCAGCCTGCCCGCGAGAGGTTTTCTGTCCGGATTCCTCGGAAACACACGGGCGCGGCTGCCCGCGCTCCTTTCCCGGCGAGAGAAGATTAAAGTGAGGGAGAAGCGCTCGCGCTCCCGAAGGGTTCGTTTTGGAGTGAAGCGTGCAAGGATTGTCGTTCATTCGTCGATTCGCGGTTAATCCAATGGTTCGGCCTTCCACTGATCGAACTCAGGACCGTACCTGACGAGTCCGCCCTCGCGCGGCAGAGATCCCGGCTGGAGTTCCAGAACCATGAACTCATCGGCTCGTTCCCGAAGGCTGCGCTCCGCATGGTTCTATTTCGTAAGCCCCAGAAATTCGCGGTGCGGTTCGTTGTCGGTATTCCACATCCGCAGGTCGCGATCTCTCTTTCCAAAATAAGCATCCTCAACCCGGAGGCTCTCCACGTGCCCATCGCAAAAGGCCATATTCAGCCGGCCTTGGTGCCGCGTTCGTCCCGTGGCTTTCACGGGCGACGACGGCGGGTGACTTCCCTGTTCGCGCGCCAGATCTCCGAACGTTTCATAAACGTCCAAAACGAACGAGAAGCGCTTGAAGCGTGGGTTTGGGAGTGGCTCTGCGCTTGCAATCCTCCGGCGTTCAGCCCAAAAGGATTCATGATCCGCTCAGGGCGTGTTTTGAGAATCACCACTGCTTGTAGCAACCGAGGTAACGAGGCTCTGAGTATTTCGGATTTCGGATTTCGGATTTCGGATTTGAAGAAGAGAGCCGCGGTACGTTGCGACGATTTTCAAAACACGCTCTCAGGACAGGCTCTCAGTTCGGTAGCGCTGTTCTTGACGGCCTTTGTTCTCCTTTCTGATTCCGCCTGCCTCGCCGCTGCGCCTAACGGCGAATGGCGAGACCGGTTCGATAACTATGCCGATTGGGCGATCTACCAGGGCGACAAAAAGGCCAACCAGTATTCCACACTGTCCCAAATCAATTCCACGAACGCGCATCGCCTCCAGGTCGCCTGGGAATACCGGCACGGCGATCCCAACGGGCCTTCCATGTACAGCAATCCGATCGTGATCGATGGCTTGCTCTATTTCACCACGCCGAAGGTCAACGCCGTCGCTCTGGATGCAGCCACTGGCAAAGAGGTGTGGATTTTCGAATCGGCCAGATACAATGCCGGGAACCGCGTTTTCCGCGGGCGCAATCGCGGCGTAGTTTATTGGGAGGACGCCCGGCGCGAGAAACGGCGCATCTTCAATTTCGTCAAGGACCGCGTCTATGCCATCGACGCGAAAACCGGCGCGCTCATTGAATCGTTCGGCGAAGGCGGCTTCATCGATTTGCGAAAGAACCTGCCCGTGGACCCGGCCAGAGCGTCGATCGAAGTCACCGCCCCGGGCATCATTTACCGCAACCTCCTGATTGTCGGCTCCCGCGTGCCGGAGGAAAACGATTCCACGCCCGGAGATGTTCGCGCTTACAACGCAGAGACCGGCGCCTTCGAATGGATTTTTCACACCGTTCCGCTCAAGGGCGAGTTCGGATACGACACCTGGCAATGGCAGGAAGGCGAGACCTACGGCGGCGCGAATCCTTGGGGCGGCTTTTCCCTCGATGAACAACGCGGCTGGGTGTTCTGTGCCACAGGCTGTGGTGCGGGAGATTTCATCTACGGCGGCACGCGCAAAGGTATGAATCTTTTCGCCAATTGCGTCCTGGCGCTCGATGCCAAAACGGGCCGCCGCCAGTGGCATTATCAGACGGTCCACCACGACATTTGGGATTACGACAACCCTCCCGCTCCCATTCTGGCCACCGTCCACATCGACGGCAAACGCCGCGACGTCGCCGTCCAACTCACCAAGATGGGCCTCACTTTCGTGTTGGATCGTGACACGGGCCAACCGGTGTTTCCGGTCGAAGAGCGTCCCGTTCCCGTTTCCAAAGTGCCTGGCGAAGAAGCCTGGCCGACTCAACCGTTTCCCTCGAAACCGCCGCCGCTCGTTCGGTTGGCCACGTTCGAGGCCGACCTCACCAACGTCACGCCCGAATCGCGCGCCTCCGCGCTGGAGCAGTTCAAGCAGCATGAAACGGGTTTCCTTTACACTCCGGCATCGCTCCGCGGCACCATCACGACTCCGGGCCACCAGGGCGGCGTCGAATGGGGTGGCGGCGCATTTGATCCGGCCACGGGCGTTCTTTACGTGAACGCGAACGAAGCGCCCACGATCAATCGGTTGAAACCGCTGGCCGAACTTGACCTGGCCACCGCCACGCCCGTTCAGCGAGGCGCAATGATCTACAACACGACCTGCACTCCGTGCCACGGTTTCAATCGCCAGGGCAACCCGCCGCTCTATCCTCCATTGAGCGACGTTCGCCTGCGCCTCAAGTCCGAGGAGATCCGAACCGTGCTTCGCTACGGGCGCGGAATCATGCCGTCGTTCGACCACTTTACCCCCGCGCAACTGGACGATCTTCTCGCTTACCTCGAAAGCAACGCCGAAGACGCGCAAGATGTGGCTTCGGTGGGTTCAAAAGGACGTTACGCCCAGATTGCGCCGTTCTTCGAGGATCCTTACGGCGCTCCAGCCATCTCGCCGCCCTGGGGAACGCTCAACGCGGTTGATCTCAACAAAGGCGAAATCCTGTGGAAAGTACCGCTCGGAGAGTATCCCCGGCTCGCGGCCAAAGGCATTCGCAACACCGGCGCAAAGAACTTTGGCGGACCGATTCTGACGGCGGGAGGCATTATCTTCATCGCCGCGACGCCCGATGAGAAAATCCGCGCCTTCGACAAATACACGGGCAAGGTTTTGTGGGAATACAAACTTCCCGCCGGCGGTTACGCCACGCCCAGCACTTACCAAATCAACGGCAAACAATACGTCGCCATCGCGGCCGGCGGCGGCGGCAAGCTCGGGACGAAATATGGCGATTCCATCCTGGCCTTCGCGCTGCCTGGCTTATGAGGGGAGAACGCTGGCGACACATACATCCCCGGAGTGGTTGACCAATTACCGACGGAACCTCGAAGAGATTCTGAAAAACCGCCGGTTCACGGACATCCCCAACATCGAGTTTGCGAACATCGACTTTCTGCCCGAACCGTTCGCCGTGTTTCAATACTACCGCTACGGCATTCGCCACCCTCACGTTGCCGACCGGAAGAAAAATCAGGCCCTGGTCATCGACTTTGGCGGCGGCACGCTGGACGTTTGCTCTGCATCGTGCATTTCCTCTTCCGGCAGCAAGTTGCACCGCCGCAGTTCGTCGGCGAGTTCTACCACCTGTGCGGAGGAGTATGGCAGCTCCAGCAATGGACGGAACCGGCGCTCGTCGCGAATCTGTCGTATCGCCTTTGCAGAAAGGAGGCACGCCTCCTTTGTCCGGCCTGAGTCCGCCAGGAAGGCCAATTCTTCAAGCACGCTGGGGAGGACGAGTTTGTCCGTATCAGGTAACCGAAGCGAGATAACGGCGACGGCGTCTAGCACATCGTCCACTTCACCCGCCAGATCGAGCAACACATTCGTGTCAACGGCCAGGCGCAGCGGTTTCACGTCCGTAGAGCAGTTCGGCGACGCGTTGTTGTGCATCCCGCAGTCTGTCCAGTTTCATCGGGGACCACACGCGCCACCGCGTGTCTCGACCGGCGCCTCGCCGGTCGAAATCGTCACGTCCTCTGTGACCATAATGATGGTTTCTTCGACGGCACACAGTGTTCGGCGAGGGCGCCGAACACTGCACGCGAGGCGCGTGCGCTCCCCACTTAAACGGAATCTCAATCGACATGCACAAACTCATTGCTGTTGAACAGTACGAGACAAAAATCGCTCAGACCCTGCTCGGCAATGAAACGGCGGGCGGATGCAAGCTCCGGCTCGGTCGTGTCACGCAGCAAAGCCAGCTTGTACGACTTTCTGATCTGAGCAATCGGATCGTCACCGGCCTCCCGGGTGAGCCGCCGCGCGAAGGCCTCTGCCGCTCGCGTCATGAATTCATTGTTTAACATCGCCAGCGCCTGCAACGGCGTTGTTGTCACCGTCCGACGCGGAATCGAGATCGACGGGTCGGCGCAGTCCAGCGAGAGGCTTCCGCGTTCCACCGCGATGCTTGCTGGTAGCAGGCCGAAGTGACGACGAGGCGGTGCAGTTTTTTCAGGCTCCAACGCTCGCGGATCAACTCGCCCGCCAGCCAGTCGAGCAACTCCGGATGCGAAGGCCGCGCTCCGTTCGCGCCCAGGTCGTTCGGAGTTTCGACCAGGCCGGTGCCGAAATGATAATGCCACAGGCGATTGACCACCACGCGAGCCAGCAGCGGATTCTTCGGATCGGTGATCCACTCGGCCAGCCTGACGCGGCGTTGCGCTTCCGGCGCATCCGGCGGCAGGCCGAAATCCGCGGGCAGACCTTCCACCGCCGAAATGCCCCCCGGGCCGACGACTTCGCCAGGGCTTCGAAAGTCACCGCGATTCAGCATGCGAAAGAGCTGCGGCTGCTTCGGAACAATCGCGTTCACCGATCCGCTCTCCAGCCACCGCTGGCGCATCTCCAGGTGGGACACCTCAAAAACCAGCCGCCGATATTCCGAACGCCGTTCTTCCGGCAACCGGTCGAGGATCATGCCGTAAGGCGCGTGCGGTTTGGATTCGCGAGCTTTTGCGACCGCGGACTTGGTGTTCTCCCATTCCCTTCCTTTGCTGGCCAGATTCTCCCTCGCCTTCTCCAGTTCCTTCGCCAGTTTGGCCTGGTCGGAGTCGTTCGCGGCTTCCGCCTTCTTCTTAGTCTCGACAAGTTTGACCGCAGCGTCTTCCAAAGCATGGCTGGCCTTGGCTTCGGAAGCTGCGGCGGATTTGACAGCCTCGGCCCGAAGATCCGCTTCGACTTGCCTTCGGTGGACCCCTTCGATTGCGGATACACGCGGGCGAACTTTTTCGATTTCCGCGGCCAGTTCTCGATGCTTTTGCTGCGCTTCATTCCGAGCCTTCTCGGAAAGGAATTCACGCGCGCCCGGCCAGACGCCGCCCAGGGCCGCCGCAATCTGGTAATACTCCCTTTGCGGCACGGGATCGTACTTGTGGTCGTGACAGCGCGCGCATTCAATCGTCAGGCCGAGGAACGTTTGGCCGAGGCTGCCGACGAGGTCTTCCAACTGATCCTGCCGCGTTGCGGCCCGCATCGCCTCGGTGCCGGCGGTCGTGCCCGATAGATCGTATGGACCAGTGACAAGGTAACCAGTGGCAACCACGGCTCCGGGATCGTCCGGTTTGAGAACGTCGCCAGCCAATTGCAGCCGCACGAATTCCGGGTAAGGCAAGTCGTCATTGAACGCTTGAATGACCCAATCCCGATACGGCCAGGCGTGGGGCCGCAGCGTATTCCGCTCGAATCCATCGCTTTCCGCAAAGCGAACCACGTCCAGCCAATGCCGCGCCCAGCGCTCGCCGAAATGAGGCGAAACCAGAAGGCGGTCCACGACTTTCTCGTAAGCGCGCGGCGAATCGTCATTCAGAAAATCTTGAAGTTCCTCCGGCGTGGGCGGAAGGCCGATCAGGTCAAACGTCACGCGGCGGAGCAAGGTCCTCCGATCGGCGCGCGCGGATGGCGCCAAACCTTCGGCTTCATGCCGGGGCAAAACGAAGCGGTCGAGGGCATTGATCGGCCAATCGCTTCGGACCACGGCTGGAGGCTGCGGGTCGGTCAGCTTGCGCAGCGCCCACGACTGGTTGCGCGAGCGTGGCTCCGAAGTCCTGTCCGCGCTGGACGATCCTGCAGATACGGTCAAGTCAGCACTTGCAACGAGGCCGCAGAAAAACCCGAGGGCCGCGCGCAGCAGCCGCGCCAGGCCAAACTTGGAACTGCCGTGGTTCATTCAGCGTCCATTTGGGATCACGTTCTCTGTAACACGTGAGCCATCTCTATGCAGCAGAAAACAGACTCTAACCTCGGATGGACCCGGATGGACCGGCAGCAACGTAGGGCAGGCATCCTGCCTGCCCAGCGAGCGCCACAGCGCGAGCGGACGAAAACGCACCGCATCCGAGGAGGCCGGCTGGAAGCCTGCCCTACGTTAACCGCCGAGCGCGTCGGCCTATTCGTTGCGGACTGGGAGCGCGCTTGCGGAATTCAAAAGTCTATTGTTGACCAGCCTTGCCAGCGTCCCGTTCACTAACCCGACACTATGAGTGAACCTACGAAACCGGCCGGCAAGAACGCGCCCGGCCCAGCAGCCGCGAAGATTGTCCCTCTGCCTTCAGCGGCCACCAAAGACGGCGACGTCGCCGCGACCGACGAGCTTCGCCGCATTTACGAAAGCATGCGCGCGGAACTGGCCAAGATCATCATCGGCCAGGACGACGTGATCGAGGAAATGTTGATCTGCATCCTGGCGCGCGGGCATGCGTTGCTGATGGGCGTGCCCGGACTGGCCAAGACCACGATCGTCAATTCGCTCGCCCAGGTGATGTCCCTGCAATTCAGCCGCATTCAATTCACGCCCGACCTCATGCCGTCGGACATCACGGGCACGGATATTTTGCAGGACACGGATCAGCCGGGCCGCCGCCAGTTCGTGTTTACCAAAGGCCCCGTGTTCGCGAACATCATTCTCGCGGACGAGATCAACCGCACGCCGCCCAAAACGCAATCCGCGCTGCTCGAAGCGATGCAAGAACATCGCGTCACCGTGGCCGGGCGCTTCTTCTCGTTGCCGACGCCATTTTTCGTTCTCGCCACGCAGAATCCCATCGAACAGGAAGGGACGTATCCGTTGCCCGAAGCGCAGTTGGATCGGTTCATGTTTTTCATCCACGTGGATTATCCGAGTCATGACGAGGAACGGCGCATCGCGCGTGAAACCACCGGCGCGCCGCCCGCTCCCCTGCAAAAGCTGATCAACGGGGAGGAAGTCACGCGCTTCCAGGATTTGGTGCAACGCGTCCCGGTGCCCGACCACATTTACGACACAGCCGTGGCGCTGGTCCGGCGGACGCGTCCGCGTTCGGAAGAAGCGCCCGAATGGCTGCGCAAATGGGTGACGTGGGGCGCGGGGCCGCGCGCCGTGCAGTACTTGGTTCGCGGCGCCAAGGCCCACGCGATTTTGCACGGAAGTTATCTGGTGCGCATGGAAGATCTCGAAGCCGTGGCGCAACCGGTCCTCACGCACCGCATTCTGACCAACTTCCAGGCGCAGTCCGAAGGCATCACCAGCACCTTCATCGTGGATCGGCTGTTGGAAGAGAACCGAATGGAGGCGCAGCGTGCCTGAACACGGCGCCAATTATCTCGAACAACATGTCCTGGCGCGGCTCATGGCTCAGCCGCTGTTGTCGCGCTTTCCTATGGAGGGGACCGTCTCCGGCCAGCACAAAAGCCCGCATCGCGGCTCGAGCGTCGAGTTCGCCGAGTATCGCAATTACGTGCCGGGCGATGATATCCGCCGGCTGGACTGGCGCGTGTTGGGCCGGACCGACCGCTACTACATGAAGGAATACGAGGCGGAGACGAATTTGCGTGGCTACCTCGTTCTGGATTGCAGCGCGTCCATGAAGTTCATGGGGAAGCACGCCCGAAAGTTCGATCTCGCCAGACGCCTCGTCGCCACACTCGCCTACTTGATCGTCCACCAGGGCGACGCCGCCGGTTTGCTTTGCGTCAGCGAAAAGAAAGTGTTCGACATTCCGCCCAAGCGCAATCCCGCGCACCTGCAATTGATCTGCGAGACGCTGGACAAAGCGGAACCGCGCGGCGAAACGGGCCTGGTCGCCGCGCTCCATGATCTCGCGGAGAAAGTTCGACGCCGGGCGTTGATCATGGTGTTTTCGGATTTCTTTGCAGATCCGGACGAGCTGCTCAGTTGCTTTCAGCATCTGCGCTTTCAAAAGCACGACCTGGTCGTGTTTCATCTCCTCGACCGAATGGAACTCGATTTTCAGTTTGAGCGGCCGGTGCGGTTTCTGGATCTGGAAAGCTCGTTCAGCCTCGTGACGGAGCCGGCGTCGATCCGGATCGAATACCTGCATCAACTGCACCTTTACTTGGAGCGCTTGAAAGCCGGTTGCCACGAATTCAAAACGGACTATCGCCAGGTGCTGACCGACCAGGACTACGGGAATGTGCTCGCGGATTTCCTCGTCGAACGGGCGCAGCAAGCGGCGCTTTCGGCAGCGGGATAACTGAACGGAGGTCGAAGTGTTCGTATCTGGTTTTAATCTTACTTCTAATCCTGCCCTCTCTCCGAAGTCCATTGGGTGCGTGAGTAGGATTAAGATTAGGATTACGAGCAGGATTAGGAGTAAGATTAGGAGTAGGAGTGCCAGCAGAACATGACCTTCCTCCAACCCTACATCCTCTGGGGTTTACCCCTGGTGCTGATTCCGATCCTGATCCATTTGATCAACCGGTTGAGGCACCGGCCACAGCAATGGGCGGCGATGCGGTTTTTGCTCTCCGCTTCCCGCAGCTCGGTCAGTCACCAGAAGCTCCGGCAATTCCTCATCCTGCTTTTTAGGGTGCTGGCTGTGCTCGCGCTGGTTCTCTTTGTCAGCCGGCCCCTGGCGGGCGGCTGGCTCGGCTGGATGTTCTCCCCGGCGCCCGACGTGATTCTGATTCTGCTCGATCGCTCGGCCAGCATGGAAACGCAAATCCCGGGCGCGCCGACCTCCCTGCGCGAGCAAGCCTTAAAGTTGATTTCCCAAATGGCGAAAGAATTCGATCAAACCAGCCACCTGGTTCTGATCGACAGCGCATTCCGCAGCCCGCAAGAGATCGCGAACGCTCAAAGCCTCGTCGGCCTTTCGCTGACGACGCCGACCGACACGGCGGCGGACATTCCGGCGATGTTTCAAACCGCGATCAACTGGCTGATCGAAAACCGCGCCGGCACCGCCGAGATTTGGGTTGCGTCCGACTTGCAACGCAGCAACTGGCAGGCGGACGATCCGCGGTGGAAGAACATCCAGGAGCGGCTTCATTCGCTCCCGCAGAAGGTTCGCGTGCGCTTGCTCTCCATTGCCGGAACGGCGGAGCCAAACGCATCTGTGAGTTTGAAGGAGGTCACTCGGCGCCAACGTCTCGGACAAGCCGAGCTTCAAACGGTGGCCGACTTGCAGCGCAACGTGAATCAATCCGCGTCTGTCCCGCTGAACATTACGCTCGATGGCGCCCGCTCTCAGACCGAAGTCATGATGGAAAGCCAATCCTTCCGCTGGCGATACAAAACGCCGCTCGGCGCAAAAAACCCCGCCGGCTGGGGTTCGCTGGAGCTGCCCGCCGACGCGAATCGCCTCGATAACACGGCTTATTTCGTCTATGGCCCCGAAGCGGAATCCCGAGCGATGGTGGTCGCGTCCGACGCGCAAAGCGGGCGTTTCTTTCGCTTCGCCGCCAGCAGCGTCGTCAACGGCGCGCGACAACCGGCCGAAGCCGTCTCCGCCGCGGGCCTCCACACCGCAAACTGGTCCGACAAGAGCCTGTTGATCTGGCAGGACGCGCTGCCGGTGGATGCGGCCGCGGACCGCGTTCGTGCTTTCGTCGAGGAGGGCGGCGTAGCCCTGTTTTTTCCAACCGGACAAGCGGACGCCAATCGATTCATGGGCGCGAGCTGGGGCGAAGTGAGAACCACGACCGACGTCAAGCCGTTCCGCGTCGGGCGTTGGGCGGAAGAGGAAGGTCCGCTGGCGAAAACGGACGAAGGCCTGAGCTTGCCCCTGTCGAAAGTCCCGTTCCTGCGCCGCCAGACCGTTACCGGAGCCAAGAACGTGCTGGCGACATTCGAAGAGGGAGCGCCGTTTCTCTCACGCCAGACTCTGGGACGAGGCGAACTCTATTTTTGCGCCTCGTCTCCGAATCGGGAGTGGTCCGGGTTGAGCGACGGGCCGGTGCTGGTGCCGATGCTGCAGCGGTTGATGCAGACCGGAAACCGCCGGCTCCAGCAGCACGCCTCCCTGGTGTGCGGCGAACTCAGTCCGGCAGATCAAGCGCGGCGGTGGACCGCCATCGACACGGCGGCTGCCAAAGACATTCGCACGCAAGCCGGCGTCTATCGGGCGGGAGACCGGATGGTGGCGGTCAACCGGCCGGTGACCGAGGATGAGCCCGGAATTTTGGAAATGGCGGACGCGCAGCGATTGTTCGAGGGCGTGCCGTTTCATCTGTTTCAGGAAACCCCGAATGCGAGCGAGCAACTGCAAAGCGAATTCTGGCGCTTCTTTCTTTTTGGCATGCTGCTGTTCCTGATCGCCGAAGGCGTGCTCATCCTGCCGCGGGGGACCCTGCGGATTCAAACGCGGCAAGATGTCGCGGCCGTACAGACTTCGTCATGATCCCGAAAGAGTCAGCCCAACCGCGAATGGACGCGAATGGACGCGAATGGAAACCGCGATTCGCGCTGGCCCATGGCCGCTCGCCGCTCACCTCTCGCCTCTTTTCCCACTCGCGTGTATTCGCGTGCGTTCGCGATTTACTGAGTCCGAACTGCGGTGCAGAGCCCGCTTCAACACGGGAAATGCGGACCGGAAGCCGATTCGCCAAGGTAGGGCAGGCTTCCAGCCTGACTCATTTACGCGTTCTGACCGAAGCCGTTCAGGCAGGCAAGCTGCCTGCCCTTCTTGACGAGCATTCGCCGCTGCGAGTCAGGCCGGGACGCGGTTGGCCTTGGCCTCCGTTTTCTCCGTTTCCTCCTGTTCAGATTCTTGTGCCGACATGAACCGCTGGTCCTTCGCCGCCTCCCTCCCGGTGCTGTTGTTCGGGCTGATTGCCTGGCTGGCCTCGGCCTGGCTCTGCTATTCCAATTGGAACCGCGGTGGACGCCGCCGCGCGACGGCCTGGCTCGAAGGATTGCGGTTCGCGCTGATCACGCTGCTCGCCTTCACTTTGTTGCGCCCCGAATTCGTCCGCCAGATTCAACGCACGGAATCTCCGGAGGTCCTCATCCTGACCGACGCGTCCGGCAGCATGAAAACCCGCGACGTGGTCCTTTCCAACAGCGTCATCAGCCGCGCCGAATGGCTCGGACGCGCCCAGAAAACCGAATACTGGAAGCCGCTCGAAAAGAACGCCAAAGTCATCCTCGAGAATTTCGCCACGCCGCCGGCACAAACCAACGTGGCCGCCGGAAAAGCCGAAGAAGGCACCGACTTGAACCGCGCGCTCGAAACCGTCTTGCAGCGCCAGCGCAATCTCAAAGCCGTGATGCTGCTCACGGACGGCGATTGGAACCTGGGCAAATCTCCGATCGGCGCCGCGACCCGGTTTCGCGATCAAAGCATTCCGGTTTTTGCCGTCGGCGTGGGCCGCGAGGCGCCCGTGCCGGACGTCGCGCTGGCCAGCGCTTCGCCGCCGGCCTACGGACTTTTTGGCGAACAGATCTCCATTCCTTTCCGAATCCAAAACTTTCTTCCCCGCGAAGTGAAGACGGTCATCACGCTGATGGACGGCAAGCGGGAGGAAACCAAAAAGCCCATCACGATTCCGGCATCCGGAGAATTGCAGGACGCCATTATCTGGTCGCCGCGGTCGGTGGGCGAAAAGACTTTGACGTTGAACTTGCCGCGGGAACCCGATGAAGCGCTGCCCGAGAACAACGAACAAGCCTTCCGCATCGCCGTTCGATTGGAGACGCTCAAGGTGCTGGTGGTCGATTCGCTCCCGCGCTGGGAGTACCGTTATTTGCGCAACGCCCTGGAGCGCGATCCCGGCGTGGAGATGAATTGCATTCTCTTCCATCCGGGCATGAGCGCCGGCGGCGGCCGAAATTATCTGCCGTCCTTTCCCGGGACCAAAGAAGCGCTGTCGCGTTACGATGTAATTTTTCTGGGAGACGTCGGCATCGGACAGAACGATCTGACAGAGAAGGACGCGGAGTTGATCAAAGGCCTGGTCGAACAACAAGCGAGCGGGCTGGTGTTTCTCCCCGGTCGCCGGGGCCGCCAGCAAACGCTCCTCAAGAGTCCGCTGCAAGATTTGCTGCCCGTCGTGCTGGACCCCACGCGGCCGGAAGGCACGGGCATGCAAAACGAATCGGCGCTCCTGCTCTCGACTGTCGGCAAAAGCCATCTCTTGACGCGATTCGATACCGACGCGGATCGCAATGAAGAAATCTGGAGATATCTCCCGGGCTTCTATTGGTCGGCCGCGGTGGAAAAGAGCCGGCCTGGATCGGAAGTGATTGCCGTGCATTCCGCGCTGCGGAATTCCTGGGGCCGAACTCCGCTGCTGGTCACGCGCTCGTTCGGCAGCGGGAAAGTTTTGTTCATGGGCACCGACAGCGCGTGGCGCTGGCGGCGGGGCGTCGAAGACAAATTTCATTATCGCTTCTGGAGCCAGGTGGTGCGATGGATGGCGCACCAACGGCATCTGGCCGAGAAGGAAGGCATCCGCCTGAGCTACAGCCCCGAAACTCCGCAGGCCGGCGACATGATCTTCCTGCAGACGACCGTGCTCGACGCGTCCGGATTCCCCATCGAGCAAGGGCCTGTCGTCGGCAAGATAACCTCGCCGTCCGGCCGCAGCGAGCGGGTCGAGTTCGGGCCCCTGGACGGGGGCTGGGGCGTCTTCAAAGGCAATTTCAGCCCGCAAGAAGGCGGCCGGTACAAAGTCTCCGTCGCCGCGGAAAAGCACGGGCGCACTCTCGACACGGAAATCCTGGTCAACCAGCCGCAACGCGAGAAAGTCGGCCAGCCCATCAACCTGGAAATCCTGCGCGAGATCACCGGCATTACCGAGGGCGCCAGTGGCACGGTCGATTCGCTCGAACAACTCGTGCGGCGCATCTCGCTGTTGCCCGAAGCCAAGCTGATCGAACTGCGCACCCGCTTGTGGTGCGATCCTTGGTGGGGCGGGCTGATCTTGACGCTGCTGGCGGTCTATTGGGCGGGGCGGAAATTGGCGGGGATGGTTTGAATCGTCGAAGGGTTCTGTCCGCACATGCGCGAGCGCGGTTGAACTGTGGCCGAAGGCGAACCTTGGATCCCATTTTGGTTTGAAACTGGACAGTGGCTATCGGTTTACCTGTCTGGAAGAAATCGAAGAGACGCAAGCAGGTGCCAAGGAACAGCGAACCCTTTATCTGACCGAACACGAGCCGGTGTGATCGCGCGCGATCATGCAGTCGAGGTCAATACAAGGAATTAGTTTCTCGGTTTGCCAATCGTACTTTCGAGATTCCTCTTCGTCGTCATCCTCATCCCAAGGATATTCTGCAAAGAACGGATTTGCGACGCAGCCATCTTTCGCTCGCCTTGCGGATTCGCCGCACTAGAATGAACCCGTTCACCAGACGGATCGCTTATGAAGATGCTCCTTCCTCTAACCTTTGCTGCCCTCTTTATCGTCCGCCTTATCAACTGCGCTTCGGCCGCGGACGCCAGCAAACCGGAGCCGCTCCCCGGCACCCAGCCGCTTCTGATGACCGACGACATCGCGTCGAATCTGGTCGCGGGCGTGGACCGGTTTCTCTTGCGCAAACTCGACGAATCGGTCGAAAAACGGACGAAGTTTTGGAAGCGCGATTTTTCTTCGCCCGAGGCTTACAGCCGTTCCATCGAGACCAATCGCCAGCGGTTGGCGCACATCCTCGGCGTGCGCGATCCGCGCGTCCCGTTCGATGCGCCGGAACTGGTCGTGACGACAAGTCAGGAAACGCCCATCGCGCGCGGTCGGACGTACGGCGTCCATGCCATCCGGTGGCCAGCCTTTGGAGACGTCCACGGTGAAGGTCTCTTATTGACACCAAATGAATCGTACGCCGCCAAGATGGATCCAGCGCTGCTCAAACGCTACGGGCTGTTGCCGGCCACGAATCGCCTTCAAATCGACCTCATCGCCATTCCCGACGCGGATCAAACGCCGGAACAAATCTCCGGTCTGGCTGCGGGAGTCGCGCCGGAGTCCCAGTTGGCGCGTCGTCTGGCGGAAAGCGGCTGCCGTGTCCTGGTGCCCTCATTGATCAATCGCGAAATGGGCCGGCGCAAAGTCGCTCATACCGATCGAGGCATGGCGCTCAGCAACCGCGAATTCCTTTACCGATCCGCCTTTGAATTAGGCCGAGGGCTGGCCGGCTACGAAGTTCAGAAGGTATTGGCGGCGGTCGATTGGCTCGAAAAAGAACGTTCGGCCAAGGCTGCTTCGACAGCCGATCGCCCATCGCCCATCGCCCATTCAAAAATTGGAATCATAGGATGGGGCGATGGTGGAATGATTGCATTGTATGCCGCGGCGCTCGACACGCGCATCGATGCGGCGTGTATCAGCGGCTACTTGGATGATCGGCTCGATATCTGGCAAGAGCCTATTGATCGGAATGTATTTGGACTTCTGGATCAATTCGGTGGCGCGGAACTGGCGTCCATGGTCGCGCCACGCCCGCTCATCATTGAGGCGGCCAGAGGACCGGAGGTAACGCTCCCGGGCAAAGGCGGCGGCGCCCCAGCCCGCCTGGTGACACCAGAACTCAACAAGGTTCGGGCCGAGTTCGATCGTGCGAAAGGTTTAATCAAGGAGTTGAAGCCAGTGCCGCCGATGGAGCTTGTCGTCAGTGGCGACGGCACCGGCCCCGCTGGTAGCGCGGAGGCACTTGCGAGCTTTCTCGCCAACCTTTCGCCGGGCGCCAAACCGACGGGTCTTGGCTCTCTGGCCAACCTCGCTGAAACGCCAAAGGACTCGCAGAAGACCTTAGATCCGCAAGCCCGGCTCGCCCGCCAGATGCACGAGATCGACCGTCACAATCAGTGGCTCCTCACTGAAAGCCCGTACGTCCGCGCCGAGTTCATGAAGAAGCTCGATACCACCTCGCTGGAGAAATACGAGAAGTCCGCCGAACCGTATCGCCAGTTCTTTTACGACGAAGTCATCGGGCGCTTCGCGGACAAACCGCTCCCGTTCAATCCTCGCTCTCGGAAGGCGTACGACACCGAGAAGTGGACGGGTTACGAGGTCGTTCTGGATGTGTTCCCGGACGTGATTGCTTACGGAATCCTGCTGCTCCCAAAAGATCTGAAGGCCGGCGAGCGCCGCCCGGTTGTGGTCTGCCAGCACGGGTTGGAAGGTCGGCCGCAAGATGTCGTCACCGGAGACAAAGCCGCGTATCACGATTTCGCCGCGAAACTCGCCGAACGCGGCTTCATCACGTTCGCGCCGCAGAACCTCTACATTTTCACGGACCGTTTCCGGACGCTTCAGCGCAAGGCGAACGCGCTCAAGAAAACGTTGTTCTCCATCATCACACCGCAGCACCAGCAAATCGTCGATTGGCTGAAGACGCTGCCGTACGTGGATGAGAAGCGCATCGCGTTTTACGGATTGAGCTACGGCGGCAAGACGGCAATGCGCGTGCCGGCGCTGGTCACGGATTACTGCGTGTCGATTTGTTCCGCCGACTTCAACGAATGGGTGTGGAAGAATGCGTCGTCCCGCAGCCCTTACAGCTACGTCTGGACGGGCGAGTACGAGATTTTCGAGTTCGACCTCGGCAGCACGTTCAATTACGCGGAGATGGCCGCGCTGATCGCGCCGCGGCCGTTCATGGTCGAGCGCGGACATTTCGACGGCGTGGCGCCGGACGAGACGGTCGGTTACGAATTCGCCAAAGTCCGGTTCCTTTACGAAGCGAAGCTGAACATCGGCGACCGTTGCGAGCTCGAATGGTTCGTGGGTCCGCACACGATCAACGGGAAGGGGACATTTGACTTCCTTCACAAGCATCTCCAGTGGCCGAAGCCGAATTGAAGGGAAATCGGGAATCCTCAATCCAGCGAAACCGTGGAGGGAAAGGTGGGGCAGAGGCCGGACCTGGCGATCTCGCCGGCGGGATTGAGGAAGGTCATTCGGCCGTTCAAATCACAAAGCCAGAACTCCTGGGCGCCTTTCTCGAAATAGAGCCGCTCGCGCTCCATCAACTCCGCGCGCGAGTTGGAGGGGGATTCGATTTCCACACAAATCTCCGGCGCGATCAGATAGCACGCTTCCTTCAATTGCGATTCTCGACGGAGCCGAGACACCCAGGCGACGTCCACGGCCTTGACGCCTTCCGATGTTTCCAATCGACACTCCGCCAGATCTCGCCCTCGCGTCAGGTTACCCTGAAAGTAGTAGTAAGTCGTTGAATTCCTGCTGGAACCGCCGGATGCGACAGAACCGTTTCGGCCTCGACCGACGCGCAACGCTGCAGCCGGCCAGCGCGCCCCGCCCCTGTGGGCTGTGGCGAGCAAAACCCCAAGTTATTTTTGAGCAGGCCCTAAAGTCGCAGTGAAATCTGCCGACTCTTGTGACTAAGCGGCAACACGAATGCGTTGCCGAGTGATTGGAAACACTCACGTTTCCGGCGGCATGGATGCCGTCAAAGTGGACGATAGATGAGACAAAAGGATTTGTCTTATGGTCATTAAGCTGAATGGCGCGGGCCTCTCTGCTCTGGCAGTGGATCAATCGAATCCTTCCGGCAAGGATGCGGAAGTCGATCCGCTGGCGGATAAGTTCGTCCCGCTGGAAATCAGGCCTGGATTGATGAGCGGAAACGGAGCAGAGGCCGATTCATTGACGCCGCGCTTCCAACTGGAAGAGCGGCTCGAATCGCTGTTGGCCCGGAGTTTGAATTTGGTGGTGTCGAAGGCCATCGAGAGAAAAACGCGGGAATATGCAGAGACGTCCCACCCGAATATCATTGCGTCGGGCCTGAGCCGAAGGCCATCCGAGTTTTATCCCGAAGCGGCATAAGTCCGCCAAGTAGCGAGGTACCCGATGAGTGAGCAAGTCACGGCTTCGCTGGCAGGATCCCGTCTGCCGCCAGATCCGCGGTCTGCCGCATACGGTTTCAAACAGCACAAGCGCAAATCCGGTCAGAACGAATCCTCAGGCGATGCCGACACGCTCCTGGTGGACATGTCTCAAACCCGGTATCGCGAGCCGGCCGCGTCCAACCGGAGCGATGTCGATGAAGCGGTCTCGTTCAGCCAAACACAGGCTGCATTTCTGGGGGTGGTTCAGAACGCACTGGACCGCATGAACGAGTTGAGCGTCCTTTGTCAGGACACCACGAGAAGCAACGCCGACCGCGCGGGATTCACGGTCGAGTTCACGCAGCTCCAAAACTTTGTCAGCGACATCGGAACCAAGAAATTCAATGGGGTGGGCCTCTTCAACGGCGCGACGCTGAACGTAGGGGACGAAGCCGCAGGCACGCGCGTGCCATTGAACGCGATTGACTGGACGGCTGCTCGTCTCGATCAAAGCATGGCTGTCGCTTACGACTGCAGCGTGACGGAAGTAACGACGCCGGGTGGCGCCAACGCAGCCGTCGCCAACATTCGAAAGGCGCTGGAAAATCTGGTGGAGATGCAATCCAACGTCTGCACCAATCTCCAGCGATTAAGCCTGTCTAACGAGCAACTTTCCGTCCTGAACCAAAACCTTTCCGCGGCGAACAGCCGCATGAATGACATTGACTGGGCCAAAAAGCTCACCGAGTTGGCGCGATTCCGAATCCTCGGGGAGGCGGTTTCCGCTCGGTCCACTCAGGCCAACACGAATCCCCAAACCGCCATTCGGCTTTTGGAGCCAGATCGCTCCTGAGGTAATCCGCTACTTCACCATGAAACCAATTCAGCCGCCGGACCGCCATTTTCTGCTCGCGGCGCAGGGATGGCTCGAACTGGGAAACCAGAAGGAGGCTTTCAAGGAATTGCGGAAGATTTCTCCCGAATTCAGCGGCCACCCCGAAGTCATTAGAGCGCGCTGGAAACTCTATAACGACATCAAAGGCGAAAAAGGGACTCAGGTCATCGCCGATATCATTTCTGAACTGGGCTTGACGAGCGTGATGAGCCAGGTCCACCGCGCGCGCAGCTCCCACGCCGCCTTGTGTCGGTCCATGCCGTCCGGCGAAACGGTGCTCGCCTCGGTAAAGCTCCCGTTGCTCTTCGCCGTCCCCTACAATCTGGCTTGCTACGCGTGTCAGTTGGGGAACCTGAAAGAAGCCTGGGAATGGCTTCAGGTCGCCGTCGAGCTTTGTGACGCGCAGGAAATCCGCAGTCTGGCGTTGAACGACACCGATCTGGAGCCGCTGTGGGGTCGGATCCGGGAGCTGTAGTTCCAACCCAAGCCTTCTGGCAAAGGCCACCAATTTCACCAGGCCTCGGGCCGGTTCGAGAATTCGTCCTCGGCTTGGGTGCGGGGCGGCGGTTCGAGTGTCATCACGATCGCTTGCGAATCCGGCTCCATCATGAGGATCACGCGCGTACCCCACAGCCCATGCCGCAGGCAAAAATCCACGGCCCGCCCGCAGTTCTTGAACCCCAACGCCGCATTGGGATCATTGACCCAACGTCCGAGGGCGCAAAAGTAAAGGCCTGAATTCAGCGTGTTCGCGTCTTGGAGGAGGACTCATAACCACCTGGCCCCAGCGGTTGGTTTCGATTCGGTACGGCAGCGCTGTCAGAAATCTATCTTCACAAATCTCAGCCCAAGTCATGATCTCTCCCCTTAGGGTTTGTGCAAAAATAAATTCCGGTTTTGCTGGAGGCGATTTCGCTTTCTGGCGAGGCACGACGAAGGAGCATAGCCAGGGCTCTGTGACTGAGGAGAAACGAAGCCAGAAAGCGAAATCGCCC
>VHCZ01000029.1 GCA_016871535.1 Verrucomicrobiota bacterium | reverse complement strand
CTTTTGTCCGTGGCCTGCGTTGGCTCGGTCCTTACAGCCCGCGTTGGGGATGCTCGGACCTCGCCGCCTTGGCCACAGCCAAAATCCCTCGCCGCAGGACCCCGCGCAATTTTCGGACACGCTCTAAGGCATTGGCGTGGCCAACGGTCAGGTTCTGGTCATTACCAACGGAAGTAGAGCCTGAATAAGTATTGTTGCCTGAAAGCGTGGGACCGTCAGACCCAGAGATAGCCAGGTTACCACTGCCACTGATCACCCCGCTGATTGTGACGCCGCCTTTCTCAGGCTGGATTGTGCGGCTCCAAATTGCGGTTTCATGGCCGCTCACTGTTGTTTCCATACGCTACGTGTAGCGGAAACGGATTGGGAAATCAACTGAGGGCGTATAGGGCGTATTTTGAAATGGGTGGAACGGGCTACCAGCCCGTTTTCGGCGGCAACCTGCCGCCGAAGATGGCGGCAGGCTGGTAGCCGGCTGGTAGCCTGCCACAACAGGCCAGTGGCCTGTTCCACCCAAGAGGCATTTTCGAAACACGCTTTGAGCGTCTGCCCTACGGCGGCAGGCCATTGGGAAACGCCTTCCGCACAGCTTCGGTCCGGTTGCGCGCGTGGAGTTTGCGGTAGATGTGCCAGATGTGCGTGCGCACCGTGCTCATCTGGACGCCAAGCCGCTGGCCGATTTCTTTGTAGAGAAGTCCCTGGGCAAGGCAGCGGAGGATGGTGTCCTCGGTGGGCGAAAGCCGGACGGCTTCAGAATACTCCGTCTTGCGCGGTTGAAAGAACGCCACGACTTGCCGGGCGATTTGCCCGGACATCGGCGCGCCGCCCTGATGCAACTCCCGAATGGCTTCGAGGATTTTGGTTCCCGGCGTTTTCTTGAGCAAGTAGCCGGATGCGCCGGCGGCCAGGGCCTGGAAAAGCCGTTCGTGATCCTCGATCACCGTCAGCATCATGATTTGCGCCGAAGGCAAGGTGGCCGCGAGCCGGGCGGCACAATCAATGCCCGAAAGACCGGGCAGTTGAATATCCAAGATGATGACCTCCGGGCGCAGGGGAGGGATTATCGCCAGGGCTTCCTCAGCGCTTGCGCAGGCCGCCACGAGTTCAAGGCCGGGAGAGTTTTTGATGAGCTTGATCAGACGGGCGCGTTCCTCGGCGTGGTCCTCCACAAAGGCCAGGCCGATGGCATGTGGCTCTGGATTGATGCTGCTCAAGGCGCACGCATGGTGGCCCAATTGAGAAGGCAAAGCAATCAGATGAAAGTACGACTGGCGGTTTAACCGCGGATAGCGCGGATGGGCGCGGCCGCTTCAACGCTCGCCTGCGGTAGGGCGAGCCTGTCCCCAGCGAGCCGAGTCGGATGTGTTCCACGCACGTCGAGCGGCTCGCCGGGACGGACTCGCCCTACCGGCGATGGGGTTCATGGGACGCGTGCATGAGCCGGCGGCAAAGGCACGCTCACGCGCAGATGCGTGCCGTGGCCAGGTTCGGATTCCAGCGCGAAGGTTCCGCCCAATTCCGCCACACGCTGGCGCATATTGGCCAACCCGTTGCCGTTGGACTTGAGGGTCGCGGACGCGAATCCTTTTCCGTCGTCCTGAATGCCAAGTTCGACGGCGCTTCCTGACACACGCACACGCATTTCCACGAGGCTGGCTTCGGCATGTTTCAAGATGTTGTGCAAGGCCTCGCTTCGTTGGTCCGTTTCGCAGAGGCGGGCAATCTGAGTGAGCCGGGTGCCGATTTCGTCATGGAGGTCTCGGGCGATCTGGTGGCGCTGCTGGTTCAAGGCATTTTCCCGTTCGAGCGCGTGAATGCGGCGAAGTGTGCGCATACGCCAGAGGAAAAGGCTGAAGACGACGGTCAGGCCGCCCAAACCGAGGCCCGCCTGAATCCAGCGGTTCACCATCAACTCGCCCCACCAACGCGCCTGCGGCGAAGGCCGTGGCGAAAACGTCACGTTGAGATCGTGGCCCGCGATCTCGATCCCGAAAGCGCCGCCGTCCATCGAATTTCGGAATGCCGACACATCCAGGTTGAAGGCATCAGCGGAGAACCCGAATATTCCGCTGCTGGCCGTGGCGATTGTCCAGGTGTAACTCCTGCGCTTGCTGAAATTATGCATTTCGCCCTCCGAGTTGTCCGGAGCGAGCGTGGTCAGCTTGATGTTGAATTTGTTGGAGGGAGTCGAGTGGATGCTGAGTGTGCCGGAGATGTTGATCCAGTCCCAGCCGGGATCAGCGCCTGCGGTGCCGGCGGCATGGTTGATTTCCCAGACGTAATTGCCGCCGCCTTCCCAGGTCTGGCTGCGGCCGGGGAGCGTTCCAGGACTCGAACCGGGTGAGAGCGTGAGGCCTCCTCCCCACGAACCGGGTACGGACGGATGGGCTTTCCCAAGCCCCGCGATCAGTTTCCCCAGAAAAGACGTCCGCTTCGCCAAACGCGGACCACTCCGTCCCTGACTTTACTCCACGATCGAAAAACAATATCAGGGACGCGGTGGAACGCGGTGGAACGCGTCCCTACCGGATTCAGGGGTGCAATGTGCGAGTTTCGATCGAAGAATTCTCTCAGTGTTCCGCCAGCGTGGACCGCGCAACTCAGACACACCAGGAGACAGGAAGCGAGAGGCAAAGCGGACACGAGAAAACCAGGCTTATTCAGGCTTGCCATTCCAACCCAAACACAGGCCACTGTGGGCAATCAGGACTTTGTTGGCTTCCGGTGTTTACGAGGCAAATCCTCGACAGCCACGATGTGGAGCGCGTCGATCGTGGTCACGGAATCGTCGTTCCCCAGGACTGCAACGACGCTTTTGCCGACCATAATGAACTCCGGATACGGCACCACGAATTTGCGGCCGCTGGACAGGTGAATGGCGAAAGGACGAAACCCGTTGATCAGCCTTTTACGAATGCGCTCCGTGTTCATGACACCGAGGAGAATAATGAATTGAACCTGACATGGAAAGCGCCATGTTCCTTTCGGGTCTGTACACGGCTGATGAACCGTTGGGAATCCCCACGGAAAGCTCCCTGTGCCTATCGGACCTGCTCATGGCCAATGAACCCGGTAAGGCGAGTCCGTCCCGGCGAGCCGCTCGATGTGAGTGGAGCACGTCCAGACCGGCTCGCTGGGGACAGGCTCGCCCTACCGTGAGGTTCATGGGAAGCCTCGCATTTGGCTTTTCTGACGTTCCCAGGCTTCTTAGGATTCCGCGCAATGAAAGGCATTATCCTGGCCGGGGGCGCCGGCTCGCGGTTGTATCCGCTGACGCAGGTGGCGAGCAAACAACTCCAGCCCGTGTACGACAAGCCGATGGTCTATTATCCGTTGACCACGCTGATCGAAAACGGCGTTCGCGAGTTGTGCCTGATCTCGACGCCGCACGACCTCCCGCGATACCGCCAGTTGCTCGGCGACGGCGCCGCGTGGGGCTTGTCCATTGAGTATCGCGAGCAACCGCGGCCGGGCGGCATCGCGCAGGCGTTTCTGATTGCCGATTCGTTTATCGGCGACAGCTCGGTGGTGCTGATCCTGGGCGACAACATTTTCTACGGCGGGAACGAATTCCGCCAGGCGTTCGTGGATTTCCGCAAAGGCGCCTGCGTCTTTGGCTGCCACGTCCACGACCCGGAACGATACGGCGTGGTGGAATTCGATGCCGACGGTCATGCGATCTCCATCGAGGAGAAACCCAGGCAGCCCAAGAGCAATTACGCGGTGCCGGGCCTCTATCTCTACGACAATCACGTCGTGGCGGTGGCCAAAGCCTTGAAACCCTCCGCGCGGGGCGAACTCGAAATCACCGACGTGAACGTGGAATATCTCCAGCGCGGGCAGTTGCGGGTTTATCGGTTGAGCCGCGGCTTCGCCTGGCTGGACGCCGGCACCAGCAGCAGTTTGCACGAAGCTTCGGCATTTGTGCAGACCATCGAGAAACGGCAAGGGATCAAGATCGGTTGCCCGGAAGAAGCGGCGTTTCTCCGCGGGTTTCTTTCGCTGGATCAACTCGCGGCGTTGACCGACCGGATGCCGAATTGTGAATACCGGGAATACTTGAACGAAGTTGTTGCCGAAGCCAGACGGCTGGCGGAGGGGCGTTGATTCAATCCTCAAGTCATCTTTCCTGAACCTTATGATCGTTTTGTTAGGCGCGACCGGCTATATCGGCCGAGCTTTCGCACGGAGCCTCACGCAGCGCGGCCTTCCCTTCATCGGACTTTCGCGAAAAGAAGTGGATTACACGCAGTTCGAGACGCTGTTGAATTTCCTGAGGACGCAAAAGCCGAGTTTCCTCATCAACGCCGCAGGCTACACGGGCAAACCCAACGTCGATGCCTGCGAGACAGCCCGCGCCGACACGCTCGCGGGGAACACGCTCCTTCCGCAAACGATCGCGCACGCTTGCGCCGCCACGGGGATCCCGTGGGGACACGTGTCGTCCGGGTGCATCTATGACGGCGCGAAATTAAAACACGGAACGTCGCTGGCAGTGGAAAAGGACTTGATCCGGCCCGAGGTGCGCTCGCGCGTCGAACAGCATCCGGAGTCCGTCCAGGGTTTCTCCGAAACCGACGAAACCAACTTCACATTCCGGAATCCGCCATGCAGCTTTTACAGCGGCACCAAAGCGTTGGCCGAGGAAGCGATCGCCGGCGTGGGCCAGTGTTACATCTGGCGGTTGCGCATCCCGTTCGACGAGTTTGACAATGCCCGAAACTACCTGAGCAAGGTGCAGCGCTACAAAAAGGTCTATGACAACACAAACTCCATTTCGCACCGCGCGGACTTCGTCCACGCGTGCCTGGATTTATGGAAACTGCGCGCGCCGTTCGGGACGTACAACGTGACGAATCCGGGTTTCACGACGACCCGGCGCGTGGTGGAGATGATTCAGCAGATCCTTCAGCCCAATCGCTCCTTCGAGTTCTGGGCGAGCGACGAGGAGTTCTATCAGTTCGCGGCCCGGACCCCGCGGTCCAACTGCGTTATGGACACACGGAAGCTGCTGGGGGCCGGCGTGAAGATGCGACCGGTTGAAGAAGCGCTGGAGCACGCGCTGAGGAACTGGAAGGCAGAAAGCTGATGTTGCCTGGGTTCCTAAGTGGGGCACCATAAGCTGATGGACGACGCTATTCCGTATCTTGACTTGAGCGCGCAGATGCGGCCGCTGCGCGAGGAAATCGACGCCGCGATTGCGCGCGTGCTGGATCAGAACGCGTTTTGTCTGGGGCCGGAAGTCGTCCAGTTCGAGCAGGATTTCGCCCGATTTTGCGGGGCCAGCCACGCGATTGCACTCAACAGCGGAACGTCAGCGCTGCACATCGCGATGATTCTATCGAACATCGGCGCCGGGGACGAAGTCATCACAACGCCGTTCACGTTTGCGGCGACGAGCTGGGCCATTTCTTACGTGGGCGCGCGTCCGGTCTATGTCGATATCGACGATGCGACGTTCAATCTGGATCCAGGCCGGGTGGAGAAAGCGATCACGCCTCGCACGAAAGCAATCTTGCCGGTCCATCTTTACGGCCATCCGTGCGATCTCGATCCGCTCCTGCAGATCTGCCGGAAGCACAACCTGAAATTAATCGAGGACGCGGCTCAGGCGCACGGCGCGACTTATCGGGGAAAAACGGTCGGGATTTTCGGTTCGCTCGCCGCCTTCAGTTTTTATCCGGCGAAAAACCTCGGCGCGTGCGGGGAGGGCGGCGCTCTGGTCACCGACGACCCGACCCTCGCGGCGCGCGCCCGTTCCTTGCGCGATCACGGTTCGACGGCCCGCTATTTCCACGACGAGGTGGGGTTCAATTACCGGATGGAAGGCATTCAAGGCGCGGTTCTCGGAGTCAAGTTGAAGCATCTGGCGCGATGGAACGCCGCCCGCCGCCGGATTGCGCATTGCTACCACGAATCGCTGAGCGGCACGCCTCTGAAATTGCCGCGCGAGGCCGGCTACGCGCAAAGCGTGTATCATCTCTACGCGATTCGGCATCCGCGCCGCGACGATTTGAAAAAGCATCTCGAAGCGAACCGCACCGGGTATTCGCTTCATTATCCCTTGCCCTTGCACCTGCAGAAGTGTTACGCCGCGCTTGGCCACAAAGCCGGAGATTTCCCCGCAGCCGAGAAAGCCGCGCGCGAGTGCCTTTGCCTCCCCATTTACCCGGAATTGACTGAGGCGCAGGTTGAACGCGTGGCTGCGGTGATTCGGGAATTCTTCAAAGCACGGAGTAATGGAGTGATGGAGTAATGGAGTGATGGAGTGGGTGAATTCGCGTGAATTCGAGCTTACTCGGATTACACCACCCGGCTTCAGGCTGAAAGCCAATACTCCAATACTCCATCACTCCACCACTCCCTCCGCCCCCCGCCACGCCGTTACTCCGCCCCGCCCGGCGGCGTGAACAACTCAATGACATGGCCGTCTGGGTCTTTGACGTACATTTGCAGCGCGCCGTCGGGCCGCGTGCGCCGAGGCAAATACGACACGCCAATCCGTTGGAAGTGTTGTTCCCAGGGCGTCAGATCATCGACGCGCAAAGCGAAGTGGTTGCTGCGGTTTCCCGCAAACACTGGCTCGGTGCGGTTTCCGATCAAGTGGAGTTCTTGAATCGTTCCCAGCCGGAACCACGCGCCGGGGAAGGTGAAGGCCGGACGGGGAATCGGCTCCAGCATCAGCACGCTCCGGTAAAATTCACAGCTTTTCTCGACGTCCTGCACGTGAATCGCGACGTGGTTCAATTCGTAGTGTTTCATGGGAGGAATTTCGGTTCGGTTCGTTTTGGGAAAGTCTAACCAAACAATCTTGCCGTGCGCCAGTTTCAACCAAAACTCCGCAGTTGAACCGCAGATAGACGCAGACGAAGAATGTGACACGAATTTGTGAGATCGCCCGGTAGCGCCACGACTCGGTTCCAGTCGCACGTTTGTCCGGACATCGCGAAGCGGCGTTCGATTCGGCTTGCGGCATCAGTGCCTCCTTGACCGTGGGCGAGTCCTCATCGAAGGGAAGATTCCCGACATTCCCGATGGGGGTGCTTGTCGTTTTCATGCGGGGCGGATATGGTTCAAAGCATGAGCACGAAAGCCCAATCTGTCTTGGAAGGGTTCAACAGCTTGCCGCGCGACGAGCAATGGCAGGTCTATGGTGAATCATGACACGTCAGATTTCTATGGTTCCAAGCGCTTTTGTTCCCAGCGCGCGCAGCCTCCCTCGACATCGGTAGCGGGTGTATTGGTAAGCTTGCCAACGCTTCCCTGGATCGCATTTCGAGCATCTGCGTATTTGGCTGCTCCAGCAGTCTTCGCAGTTACCGGCGAGCGACCGAGCGGTTGAGACATTTCACTCCTTGGTTCAGCATTTCTTCCAAGGGACTTAGAAATTTGAGGTTTTCACCGTTCGCGAGCTTGTTCGAGTGAATCGCGCATGAAAACGCTCGCTGGGGCGCGCGCTCATGAAACAAAAACGCCAGACAACCTCTGGCTGCCTGGCGGTGTGACTGCTGGCGTTGAACGGGTTTCTAACCAGCAGCTACGTTCTAAACCATCGTCTCAGTCGCGACCGCCTTTGCGGCGATTGACTTCGTCCTTGGCCTGATCTTTGGCGGCGTCGATGACTTCGCGATGGTCTTTAAGCTGATCTCGGACGTCTTGCGTGCGTTTGTGAAGCTCGTCTCGCAGTTCCTTTTGGCGATCGAGAAACGCCTGGCGCTTTTCCTTGATCAGATCGCGGAGTTTTTCGCGGTCTACTTTGCTCGCCGCCGTGTATTTCTGCTTCAACTCCTTTTCCTGCTCCAGGAATTCGTTGCGAGTTTCCTTGAACAAATCCATGAGCCTTTTGACGTCGTCCGAGGGACCGGACCGTTCGGATTTGTCCTTGTGATCCGGTCGGGCAGGTTTCTGGTTCCGATTAACCGTCAAAGCCTTGTCGATCGTCGATTCGATCAACTTGGGATCGACGGTGTTTCCGAGCGTTATAGGTGTGGTGGGCGACGTTTCGGGTTTCCTCGCGGGCACCCCAGGCGTCGTCGGCGTGAGGGTCTTCGCCGGGGTCGCAGGCTGGGTCGCGGTGGCCGGCTTCTTGGATCGATCCAACTCGCCGGGCTTGGCGGTGTCAGCCGCGTGGGCCGCGAGCGCGACCAGGAGCAGACTTACCCCCGAGACGAGCGCAAGAGTTTTGGTTAGTTTCATAGGTCATTGTTGTTGGTTGGTGCATAGCTACAAAAATACAAAACGCCGTAATTCCGCTTTTGCGTCTCGTCAATTCCGCGGCAGAGAACGTGCCAAGGCCACAGGCGCATCTTAACCTGTTTCCCAGACGCGAGATGGCTCGAAACAACGCTGGAGCACGAGCCACTGTTTTCCGGTGAGAGTCTCCCAAGTCCATCTCTCGCAGACGGCAACTGGGTTTAAGTCCCCAACGGAGGCTGCTGGTTTTTTGCCCCGAAAGCCGGTAGCGAATGTAGTCTCTTGAAACCCCGAGCAAGCGCGCCGCGGCCGAAACGTTGTTCGAGGTCTGTTTGAGAGCCCGCTGGATGAGCCGGTTGATCGCTTCCTCCATGGAAAAACCCTCCGGCGGGAATTGAAACGCCGGATTAAGCCAGTCATCCGCAACCGCAAGCGTGGCCGGTTTTTCAGGCGCGGTTGTGCCGAGGTGCTCAAACTTCAGTTCCTCGCCTTCTTCAAAGACAATGGCCCGTTCCAGTTCGTGCGCCAGTTCACGGACGTTGCCGGGCCAGGGTTGAGCCTGCAAACTCTTCCGGCCTTGCGCATGGATCGGTTTGCGCGGCAGGCGATGACGGGCCGACAACTGGTCGAGCAGCTTCTCCGTCAGTTCCAGGATATCGTCCCCGCGCTCGCGCAAAGGCGGAATGTAAACCCGGAACAAATCCAGCCGGTGATACAAGTCCTCCCGGAATTGGCCGCTGGCGACGATCGATTTTAAGTCGCGGTTGGTAGCGGCGATCACGCGGGCGTCAATGGCGATTTCTTTATGCCCTCCGACGCGCCGAATCTTGTGGTCTTCAATCGTCTTGAGAACCTTGGCCTGGAGCGGCAACGACAAGCTGGGCAATTCGTCCAGGAACAGCGTTCCACCGTTCGCGGCTTCGAAAAGGCCCATGCGCGCAGTTCGTGCATCTGTGAAAGCTCCGCGCTCGTGTCCAAACAGCTCGGACTCGGCCAAAGTCTCCGGCAACGCCGAGCAGTTGACTTCGACTAACGGCTGGCCGGCGCGCGGACCCTGGTGGTGAATCCACCGCGCGATCGTCGTTTTCCCCGTGCCGGTCTCGCCCTCGATGAGGACCGGGGGAAGGTTGCTTTCCAGGCGCCGGTCGGCAGCGAGAATCTTCTCCAATTGCGATTGGAGCGAAGCCAGCGACGAGCCGAAGAAGAACGAAATGCCGCCTGAAGTGACGTCGCTCCGGCGGTGTTCGGTCAGGCGCTCGGTTTGTTTCGCACGGCGCGCGCGGTTGATGACCAGCGGCAATTGCGCGGGATCGAAAGGCTTGACCAGGTATTCCAGGGCGCCCAGGCGGATGGCTTCGATTGCGCCCTCAATGCGGCCTTCTGCCGTCATGACGATGACGCCCGTGTAACTGGAAAAGCATTTCTCCCGGAGCAAATCGATCCCCAAACCGTCCGGCAAATTCACGTCCAGCAACGCGAAGTCGAAGCTCAGGTCCGCGATGACTTTCCGGGCCCGTTGAATGGAATCGACGCCGGTGACATCCGCGCCGAGGCGCTCCAGATACGCCGTGATTTGTTTCCGGAGCAGCGAATCGTCCTCGATGATGACGATGCTAAAACCTGTCAAATCCGAGTTTTGCATGCTTGATAAGCCATCGGTCCAGGTCCACGCCAGGACACCATAACTCCGAAGCCAGGGGAGAATCAACCGGGAGATTTGGCCCGGAGTAACCCTCAGTTACCGACGGTGGGGCGACGCTCCTGCGGAGCCTTTCTTCGATGGCATTGGCTCGGCGGGAGCCCCGCCCCACCCTCAACTGAGGGCATACCATCCGGTTCGCCTGGAGCCGGTCATTTCTTGGGCGGGACTGGAATTCGAATCACTCTGCCGGGAATAATCCGGTTGGGATTCAATTCCGGGTTCGCTTCTTTGACTTGCTCGAGAGTGATCCGCCCTCGACCCTGCCTGGCATATTCGTCGTTGTAGGCCGCGATAATCTTGTAGAGCAGATCGCCCTCCTTGATCTTGTAATCGACAGTTTCCAGCGCCTCCGTATGGTCTGTGGAGGGCTTGGGACGCGAAGGAGTCGGCGCCGGAACCTTGGCAATATCCTTGAGGGTGTTGATGCTGTTGACGATCAATCGGTTGTCCTCTTCCCGTTTCTTGTCGATCTCCTTCAGTTTTTCCACGAGCGTGTTGAATTCTTCGCGCGTGACCAGGCGGGTGTTCGAGTGGGCGTTGTCGTCCTTCAACCGCCTGATCTCCCGGCTCAGCGAGGCCACACTTTGTTCCAATTCCTGGATTTTCGACCGCAGAACCCCCTCCGTTTCTATCATGGATGCGACTCTGGCATTGAGTTGAGCGAAACGTTCCTCGTTCGCTTTGCGCTCCAGCGCGGCTTCAGCGGCTGAGTTTTGCGCCAGCGATCGGCTGGAAATCAACACGGCGGTTGCAAGAAGCAGGAATCGGAAAAGTCTCATAAAACGAAAAAATAGAAGCCGCCCTACCAAGGCGCAAGTGCGAACAAGGGATTTGAACTGGGCGGACCTGGGCGGACGATACGAATTGCACGAATTAGCACGAATTAAGGCGGGTAGAATTGGGCAAGGACAGGAGTCGCGGACAGACTCCGCGGGAGCGTCGCCCCACCGACGTTGATTTGGCCCGGATTTGAGAAGGGAGAGAATTAATTCGTGAAAATTCGTGTAATTCGTGTCAAAAGAAGGCCGCAGCAAACGCGGCCAACAACCAATGGCGACAACGTCCTAAATCGCCGTGACTTTGTCTCTAATCGACATCCTCATCGTCGGTCTTTATCTGCTTGTGTGCATGGGCGCCGGGCTTTGGATGCGGCGCTTCGTGCGGGGCGTGGAAGACTTTGCGGTCGCCGGACGCGAGATGGATCTGAACCTGGGGATCGCCTCGCTCGCCGCCACCGAGTTGGGCCTGGTCACCGTGATGTACACCGCTCAACTGGGCTACGAAAAAGGCTTCGCGGGAGCGACCGTCGGCGTGTTGATGGCCGGCGCGATGTATTTCGTGGGCCGCACCGGATTTGTCATCGGTCCGCTTCGGCGCTCCGGCGTCATGACCATCCCGGAATTGTTTCAGCAGCGATTCGGAACGCAGGTGCGCTGGCTGGCCGGCTTGTTTGTCGTGTTGGGCGGCGTGCTGAACATGGGCGTTTTTCTGCGCGTGGGCGGCGAATTCCTGGTCCACGTCACCGGGTTGCCGGTGTACTGGCTCGAACTGATTATGATTGGCCTGCTGGCGATCGTGCTGCTTTACACCGTGCTCGGCGGGATGCTTTCGGTTTTGGTGACGGATTATCTTCAGTTCTTGATCATGAGCGTCGGCCTGGTGATCACCTCGATGCTTGTCATTCGCGACATTGGCTGGAACACGCTCATGGGGCAACTCTGGATGAGTTGGGACGGCACGAGAGCGGATGGCGCCAGGCTGGCGTCGCATCCGTTCAATCCGTTTCACCCGACCAGCCTGGGCTGGGGCTATCTGCTGTGGCAGGCGCTCTTTCAAGTGGCCGTGGTCACGACCTGGCAAACGCAGATCACCCGCGTGCTCTGCGCCAAAAATGAGGAAACCGCCAAGAGCATGTACCGCCGCGCTTCCTTTTATTTCGTGGGTCGATTCGCTCTGCCGGTGCTGTTTGGCGCGGCCGCGTTTGCGTATTTCGCCAGTCACGGCGGCCTGGCTTCCGGTCTGGACAGCCGCACGGCCATGCCCGCTTACCTGGCGGCGATTCTGCCCGCCGGGATTCTCGGCCTGGTGATCGCCGCGATGCTGGCGGCGGAGATGTCCACGGACAGCGGCTACCTGTTGACCTGGGCCACGGTGATCTACAACGACTTGTTGATGCCGTGCTTCAAGAAACCTCCAGCGCCGCGCACACGGCTGCTGTTGACGCGGCTTCTGGTCTGCGCGATCGGCGTGTTTCTGGTTTTCTACGGATTGCTCTACGAACTGAAAGGGAACGTCTGGGATTATCTGGCGGTCACGGGGAACATCTATCTGGCGAGCGTGTTCACGTTGCTGGTGGCCGCGTTGTACTGGCCTCGGGCGAATCGATACGGCGCGTGCGCGGCGCTGGTCCTGGGCGCGATCGGGCCGCTGACCTTCCTGATCGTCAATGCGCGGGTCGATGCGGCGCATCAAATCGCTCCTGAAATTGCCGGGGCCTCTTCCTTTGCGCTGGCGTTTCTCGGGATGTTCGCCGGTTCCTGGCTGGGTTCCTCCCGCGCCGTGGCCAGGGCTTCCTCATGACCTACTTTTTTGTTTTCTTCTGGACGGCAATGATCTTCGGATCGATTGCCTGGTTTGCGGCGCTGCTGTTTTACGTGGGGGCGAAAGGCGGACGAGAAATCGTGAAACTGCGCCGGGACCTGCGCGAACGAAACGACAAAGGACCGCCGGCGTGAACGGGCCAAATTGAGCCTGAAATGACTATTGACTTCACTTCCTTGTTTGCTAGGTTCTGCGCTCTTTGACACGAAGAGTTTCGATGAAAACGTATCTGCCCAAAGTCAATTTGGACCAGCGCAAGTGGTATCTGATCGATGCCAACGGCGCCGTCCTGGGCCGCCTCGCGGTCCAGATCTCGAATATTTTGCGCGGTCGAACCAAGCCGATTTACACCGATCACCTCGACGCCGGCGATTTCGTGGTGGTGGTCAACGCGGAGAAAGTGCTCCTGACCGGCAAGAAGGAAACGAAGAAGAAGTTCATGTCCTACTCCGGCTGGAAGGGCGGCGAGAAATACCGGACGGTCGAGCAAGTTCGGGCGCGCCATCCGGAACGGTTAATCCATCACGCGGTCAAAGGCATGATCCCGAAGAACCGGCTGGGGCGCGTGCTGCTGACCAAGCTCAAAGTGTATCGCGGCGGCGAGCATCCGCACTCTGCGCAAAAGCCCACGACGATCGCGGCCCAAAACTAAGATTCAGCTATGGCACAAACGACTGAGTACCTCGGCACCGGCCGGCGCAAGAGCGCCGTGGCCCGCGTGCGCCTTGCTCCCGGCTCCGGCAAAATCACGATCAATGGCCGGCCGTTTGAAAGCTACTTTGTGATTGAAGCCCAGCGGACGATGGTTTTGCAGCCGCTGGCGCGCACGGAGACGACGACCAAATTCGACGTGCGCGTCAACGTGACCGGCGGCGGGCTGACCGGGCAAGCCGGCGCCGTGCGCCACGGGATTGCGCGCGCGCTCCTGGCGTCGGACGCCAATTTTCGTTCGGCCTTGCGCAGCGAAGGCCTGCTGACGCGTGATCCGCGCATGCGCGAACGCAAGAAGTACGGTCAACCCGGCGCTCGCAAACGATTCCAATACAGCAAACGCTAAACGGAACAGAATTTGTCGAGCCCCGCTGGTTGACTCCGGCGGGGCTTTTTGTTGGCCGGGCCGAAGCGAATTCAGATGGATTTGTTTCGGATTTCGGATTTCGTGCTTCGGATTTCAGGTTTAACTGGCTATCACACGGCGCATGAAAACTAGAGTCGCCATCGTCGGCGCGTCCGGATACACGGGCGAGGAACTCGTCCGGCTGCTCTTGCTGCATCCGCAGGCCGAGTTGGTCGCGCTGACTTCCCGGCAGTATGCGGGCCAGTCAGTCGCCCAGGTTTTCCCAAGATTCGCCCATTACCCCCGGGCCGGGGAATTGAGGTTTGCGGAACCCAACGCCGAGGTGCTGGCCAGGCAAGCGGAAGCGGTTTTTCTGGCCCTCCCGCACGGCGTCGCGGCGGAATACGCCGTTCCGCTTTTGAAGCTCGGCTGCCGCGTGCTCGATCTGAGCGCGGACTTTCGCGTCAAAGACCCCGCCGTATATCAGGAATTTTACGCGCACGAACATCCCGCGCCGGAATTGCTGAAGGAAGCGGTCTATGGCCTGCCCGAATGGAATCGCACTGCGATCAAGACGGCCACGCTCGTGGCTTGCCCGGGCTGTTATCCAACCAGCATTCTGCTCCCCACGCTTCCGTTGCTGCGGCAAAAACTCATTCGCTCCACGAGCATCATCGCCGATGCCCTGAGCGGTGTCAGCGGCGCGGGGCGCAAGGCGGAACTCGATTACCTGTTCGTGGAATGCAACGAGAGCGTCCGGCCCTACGGCCTCCCCAAGCACCGGCATCTTTCCGAGATCGAACAGGAACTCTCGGCAGCGGCGGGCGAGAAAATCGTCATTCAATTCACGCCGCACCTGATCCCCGTGAATCGCGGAATTCTCACGACGCTTTACCTGGCGCCGGCCGAGCACGCCGCTGATGGCGCAAAGACCGCCGAATTGAACGCCGCGATCACGGCTTGTTACCGGCGGGCTTACGCGAGCGAACCGTTCGTTCGTGTGCTCGAAGGCAAGGCCCTGCCCGACACCAAGAATGTCGCCGGAACGAACGTCATCGAAATCGCCTGGCGCCTCGATCCACGCACGGGCCGGCTGATCGTGATGAGCGCCGAGGACAACATTGTGAAAGGCGCGAGCGGCCAGGCCATCCAATGCTTTAACATCATGCACGGATATCCGGAAACAGCGGGTTTGACTTAACCTGGAACGAGGGAAACTGCGGATGAACACAGCCCGACGCAGCCGGAACCGAGCAACCACGGATCACACGGAAAGCACGGATAGAGAATCAAATTTGATGAAAGGTTCACTCCAACAAATCTCCGGCTCTATCACCGCGCCCAAGGGCTTCCTCGCGAGCGGCGTGTTTTGCGACATCAAGCGCCTCGGCACTGGCAAGGGCTCAAACAAAGGAAAAAAGCGCGACCTGGCCTTGATCGTCTCGGAAGTTCCCGCCACGGTCGCGGGTTTGTTCACCACAAACCAGGTCTGCGCCGCGCCGGTCAAGGTTTGCCTCGAACATGTGAAGCAAGGAACGGCGCAAGCCATTGTGGTGAATTCTGGCAACGCGAATGCGTGCACCGGCAAACAAGGTTTGAAGGATGCCCAGGAAATGGCCCGGCTAACGGCTCAAGCCGTCGCCGCGAACGTTTGTTCGCGGTCGCTTCGCTCTTCCGACGGAAAACGTCCGCGTTCTCACGAACGCCGCGGTGCGATTCCAGTTGCGCACGTCTTCGTCGCGTCCACGGGACGCATCGGCGTGACGCTGCCGATGGCCAATGTGAAGCGCGGGATTGAGGCGGCGGCGAAGGTGTTGGGCGCTTCTGGCGAAAGTGGGTGCCACGTCGCCGAGGCGATCATGACCAGCGACACGCGGCCCAAGCAAATCGCGGTTGAGTTCCCACTCGGCGGTCACAGCGCCCGAATTGCCGGCGTGTGCAAAGGCGCAGGCATGATTCAACCCGGGATGAGCGCGACGGGCGAGCGTCCCGCGGCGGTCCCGCTCCATGCCACGATGCTGTGTTTCATTACCACTGACGCCGCGATTGAACCCAAGGCCCTTCAACTTGCGCTCAACGAAGCCGTGGCCAACAGTTTCAACCGCATTACGGTCGATGGCGACATGAGCACCAACGACACCGTGCTCGTGCTGGCGAACGGCCTGGCCGGAAATCCCCGAATCGCAGCCGCCGACATGAGGAGGCTCATTTCTGAAAGCCCGCAATCCGCAATCCGCAGTCCGCAATTGCGCAGCCCGGCGTGCTTCCAATCTGCCCTGAACCACGTCTGCCTCGAACTCGCCAAGATGATCGTGCGCGACGGCGAGGGCGTCTCCCGCTTCGTCACCGTGCGTGTGAACGGCGCGAAATCGTTTGCCGAGGCCGCCGCCGCCGCCCGCGCCGTCGCCAACAGCGCCCTCGTCAAAACGAGTTGGAACGGGGGCGACCCGAATTGGGGCCGCATCATCGATGCCCTTGGCTACAGCGCCGCGACGGTGGTCGAAGACAAGGTTGATATTGCCTATAGCGCTCCGGGCAGCCGCAAACTGATTTATTCCCTCGAACGCGGCCAGCCCACGCGGACGCCATTCAAAGCGCTTTGCGCCGCCGTGGCCGCGAAGGAATTCGACCTCCACATCCACTTGAATCTCGGCCCCTCCAGTGCGGTCATCTATGCCGCTGATCTGACCGAGGCATACGTGGATTTCAACAAAGGGGACGTGAGCGATCCGGCGGCCTTGGGAGGATGAGGATTGTAGAGCAGACTTATTCGAGTCCCGAAGGGACGGTTGAGTCTCCATGACAGAGACCGGCTTCGGCATCGAATTCCTTGAGGCCGCCGGCGGTCCGCTTGCGAAGTGGCAGGACTCAGCCCTGAATCAGCCGTCCCGTCGGGACTCGGCCCACGCACTTTCGTTCCCAGCCTTGAAAGGCTGGGCTATTCTCTGATCTCCCTCCGGGAGAAACTGAAAAACCCCATCTGGTGGAACACGGTCACTTCCATTCTGTCCTGCGCGACCAGGACGTATTCCTCCAGCGTCTCGATTTGGGTATAGCTCATGGCGAAGCTCACTCTGCAGTTCGCCCGCAAGATAATCTTCGACCGTGACGAACACCGGGTTTTGAACGGCTTCCATGCTCGCGAGTATTCCTCCAAACCTAATCCTTTGGCAAGACGCTGCCGGCATGACACCGGCTTCACGGGTTTCTTCGCGATGGCATTGGCTCGGCGGGAGTCTCGCCCCACCCTCAACAGAGGGCATACCATCACGGACCATCACGGCATCACGGGCACTTTTCCGTTGACAGTTTCGCGATAGAACGGTGTCATTCCGCGCATTACCGTTGCCCATGTTCCTGCAGGAACGAACCGGAAGCGATTTTGTGCCCAGAATTCGACCGCCTCAACCATCATGAGCCAAGGGAAGATTAACGTTGCTATCGTCGGGCTTGGTTTCGGAGCCGAATTTATTCCCATTTACCAGCGGCATCCGAACGCCAGCATGTACGCCATCTGCCAGCGCAATCCCAAAAAGCTGGAAGCGATCGGCGACGCGTTCGGCGTGGAAAAACGGTTCACGGATTACCGCCAACTGCTCAACGACCCGAACGTGGACGTGGTCCACATCAACTCGCCCATCCCGGATCACGCCTGGATGTCCATCGAAGGCTTGAAAGCCGGCAAACACGTCGCGTGCACCGTGCCGATGGCGACCTCAATCGAGGATTGCCGCAAGATCGTGGAGCTCCAAAAAAAGACCGGCCTCAAATACATGATGATGGAGACCGTCGTGTATGCCCGCGAGTTTCTTTACATCAAGGAACTCTACGAGAAGGGCGCGCTGGGCAAAATTCAGTTCCTTCAAGCCAGCCACCAGCAAGACATGGACGGCTGGCCGAATTACTGGCCCGGCCTCCCGCCGATGTGGTACGCGACGCATTGCGTCGGCCCGGTCTGCGGCCTGACACGAGCCACGGCCGAATACGTTTCGTGTTTCGGTTCCGGCACGATCCGCAAGGAACTTATCAAGAAATACAACTCCCCGTTCGCGGTGGAAACCACGCACATCAAGTTCAAAAACTCCGACCTGAGCGCCCGCATTTACCGGTCCCTGTTCGACGTAGCGCGGCAGTATCGGGAGAGCATCGACGTTTACGGCTCGAAGCGAACATTTGAATGGACGCTCATCGAACACGAGCCGCACGTCCTCCACACGGCAAAACTGCCGGAACCTAAGATTCCCAAGAAGATCAAAGCGCCCGACTACGCGAAGCTGCTGCCCAAACCGATCCAGCGCTTCACAACCAAGGGCGTTTATGACCTGGCGAAGAAGACACACCTCAGCTTCACGCAAGGGGCCGGCCACGGCGGATCGCATCCGCACATGGTGCATGAGTTCTTGACCGCGCTGGTGAAAGACCGCGATCCATTCCCAAACGCGAAACAATCGGCCAACTGGACGTGTGTCGGCCTGTGCGCGCATCAATCGGCGTTGAAAGGCGGCCAGATTGTGAAGCTGCCGGCGTTCACGATTTGAGCGAAGTTTGGCCGGTATGAAAACAAGTCCTTTCGGCGATGTGCTTGATCGGGCTTCGGCCTTGAGCCCCGAGGATCAGGACATGTTAATCGAGGTGCTGCGTAAGCGCCGCGCAGAAACGTGGCGGAAGGAGTTGGCCGCAGACATCGCCCAAGCGCGTCGGGATTTGGCTGCCGGTCGTCTCAAAATCGAGTCTCACGAAAAGATGAAACAGCGGTTGCGGAGAAGCCTGCGACTGCCCAGACCATGAATGGACTGCGCTGGGTCGTCATTCCGAGTGGGCGCTTTCGACGGGCATATCGCCGCTACATCGGGTCCGACCTGGAACGGTTGGCGCGAGTGGAGGCCGCTCTCGATCGGCCGCGGCTGGACCCGTTTGACCCCAAACGCAAGACGCACTCGTTGCGCGGGCATCTCCTGGGCTGTTGGGCCTGCTCGTGCGGATACGATTGTCGGACAATTTTCACCATCGAGCCGGGCGATCAACCGGGACAACAACTCATTTTGCTTCAAGACATCGGCACTCACGAAGACGTTTACTGAGCGCACGGAATCACCTCCGAAGACCAACCCAACCAACCCACAACCAAACCACCAATAATCCTATGAGCAACGGAAACGCAAACGGAACTGAGGCCAATGCCAAACGACTCCTCTGGGCCGGTTTCATGGCCATCCTCGCCGCCGGCGTCGGCTTCTCCATTCGCGGCGGCATTCTGGACAACTGGGGCGCTGAGTTCGGGTTCACGGCCACAGAATTGGGAAATATCAGCGGCGCGGGATTCACAGGATTCTGCTTCGGGATCATCATTGGCGGCGTGATCTGCGATAAAATCGGCTACGGCAAGCTGGTGGTGGCTGCTTTCGCGCTCCACATCTTGTCCGCCTTTGTCACTCTGGCTCCGAACCCGAACATGGACAAAGAAACCGTCCGGCAATTGCTCTTCTGGGGTTCCTGGCTATTCGCCTATGCCAACGGCACCTTGGAAGCCGTGGCCAACCCGCTCGTGGCGACGCTGTTTTTCCACAATCGCACGCACTTTTTGAATATCCTGCACGCCAGTTGGCCCGCCGGCCTGGTGCTCGGCAGCGCTTGCGGCTGGGTGCTGGACGACAAGTTCCAGATCCACTGGAAGGTTCAGATGGCGCTGTTCCTTATTCCGGCCGCGGTTTACGGCATCATGTTCTTGGGGCAACACTTTCCGAAATCGGAAGCGTCGGAAAAGGGTCTGAGTCTCGGCGAGATGTTCAAGGATGTTGGAATCCTGGGCGGATTGATCGTGTGCGGGCTGCTGGTGATGTTCTGCCAGGGCATCCTCGGATTGGGCAACGCCTCCTCAATTATCATAGGCGCCGTCCTGTTGATCGCGGTGGCCGCCATCACCAAAGGAGCCATCGGCCACTGGATGTTGTTTATGCTCTTTGTCGCGCACGCCCTGGTGGGCGCCGTGGAACTCGGCACGGACAACTGGATTCAAAACATCACCGGCAACATTCTGACCTCCGAGCAAGGCAAGTGGTTGTTCGTGTTTACGTCCTTCACCATGTTCGCGCTGCGGTTCTGCGCGGACTTCATTGAGAAGCGGATTGGGCTGTCGCCTCTGGGGATTTTGCTGACCTGCGCCATCCTGGCGTGTGTCGGGCTGAATCTGACCAGCGGCATCGCGTCCTTCGGTGGCGCGATGCTCGCGTTGACGGTCTATGCGGTGGGGAAGACCTTCTTCTGGCCCACGATGCTCGCGGTGGCGTCGGACCGTTTCCCGCGCACGGGCGCGGTTGCGATTTCCATCATGGGCGGCATCGGGATGATGTCGGCCGGCTTGATCGGCGCTCCGGGTCTCGGCTACGCCAAAGACCGTTTTGCGGGCGAGGCCTTGAACACGGCGGATGCCGCGGTGTTTGCTCAATACAAAGCCGAGAATCCGAGCCGATTCCTGCCCATGGTGTTTGGCGAGGCCACAGGTTTGGACGGTAAGAAACTCGGCGAGGTGCAGGGGAAACTGAATACCGCGCGCGGGGAATTGGCCAAAACCGGGAACACAGATCCGAAAGCGGCGCTGGACAAATTGTCGGCCACAGAACGCAAAGTCTATGAAGCGAGCATCAGCGGGGATCGCAAAACGCTGGTTGCGGATTCCTTCATCCCCGCGACGATGGCCCTGGTTTACCTGTGCCTCCTCCTGTACTTCAAGGCGATCGGCGGCTACAAACCGGTGCACATCGGCGAGGTTGCCGGATCGGACGCAAAGCCGGCGAGTTGAGATTCAGGACCGTTTGAACGCTTGAATTGAATCACCTCCACCAAACGCGCATGGATGACTTGCCGGAGCTCACCGAACATCACTTCCAAAACAAACTTTGACGCCTGCGGGCGCACCGCTTCAAGGCGATGGTTGTCGGCACGTATCTGGAAATGAACCACGAACTCGAGGAGCTCATTAAGGGTCTCGACACCCATCAACCTGACGCCGCAATCCAATCCAGGATCGCCTTCTGCACGTGCAGCCGGTTCTCTGCCTGATCGAAAATGGTCTGGCCGTTGGCCTCGAAGGTCGCTTCGTCGATCTCTTTGCCGCGGTAGGCGGGCAGGCAGTGCATCACCAGGGCGTCCGGTTTGGCAAGTTTCACGAGCGCCTGATTGATTTGATACCCGCCTAAGATCTTGATGCGCTCGGCCGCTTCGGCTTCTTTCCCCATCGAGACCCAGACGTCGGTGTAGAGGAGGTCTGCGCCTTTGGCGGCGGCACGCGGATCTTCCGTGCAAGAGATTTTTCCTTTGGCCCGGTTCAACAAGGCAGCCGGGGGCTGGAAAGCTCTGGGCGCCGCAATCCGGAACTCGAAACCCAGCTTCGCCGCCGCGAAAATCCATGAGACCGGCACGTTGCACGCGCCGTCGCCGATGAACGTCACCACCTTGCCCTGGATCGGTCCGCGCTTTTCCTGAAACGTGAAAATGTCCGTGAGAATCTGGCACGGATGCTCGTCGTCCGTCAGCGCGTTGATCGTGGGGATGCCGGAATGCGCGGCGAATTCCTCGACATCGGCTTGCGCGAACGTGCGGATGACGGCGCCGTGAATCATCCGGCCCAGCACGCGCGCGGTGTCTTTGATCAATTCGCCCCGGCCCAACTGAATGTCGTTGGCGCTCAGAAAGAGGCTCTGGCCGCCGAGTTCGCGAATCCCGACTTCAAACGAGACCCGCGTGCGCGTCGAGGATTTGGAAAACAACAAGGCCCAGGTCTGGCCGGCGAGAGGCTGCCGGGAGGGTGTGCGACGTTCGGCTTTCCAGGCCGTTGCCGCGGTCAAAATGCGTTCGATCGCGTCGCGCGAAAGCTGCTCGACGCTCAACAGATGTTTCATACGCGGCCGTCCAAAGGAGTCATAAAGCAGACAAGAGGCACAAAATCCCGGAAAGTCTCAAGGCAATTAACTCCCCAGATTGACCGCGACGCGTTCGATGACACGCACGCCTTCCCCGGCTTCGCTCAGACTCAGATTCAGCGGAGGCAGCAGGCGAACGACATTCGTTCCCGCCGGAATAGTCAGGAGCCCCGCCGCGTGCAGCCGGTTCACAAACTGCAGCGACGCAGCCTTCTCCTCTTTGGCAAAGGCCGGAATGTTCAAAGCGAGCTCAATGCCGATCATCAGGCCCAGACCGCGCACGGATTTGAACACGGCGGGGATTTTTTCAACCAGCCGCGAGAGTTCGATCCGCAGAAAGTCTCCGACGCGGCGCGCGTTTTCATCCAGACGCTCGCGTTCGATCACCTGGAAAACTTTCAGGGCGACGGCGCAGCCGAGCGGCGTTCCGCCGAACGTTGACGCGTGTGTGCCGGGCCCTAGCACATCGGCATACGGTTCCCGCGCCCAGAACGCGCCGATGGGAAAGCCGCCCCCCAGCGATTTCGCCATCGAGAGTCCGTCCGGGAGAAATGGTTTTCCATTCGCGGCGCCCTCCAGAATCCGTTGAAAGCTTTGGAATCGGCCCGTCCGAAAATGGCCGTCCTGGACGCCGTCCATCAGAAGCAACAGCTTCCGTTCATTGCACAGCTCCCGCAGGCTCAACAGATAATCGGGCGTGGCCGGCGTGATGCCGCCTTCTCCCTGGACGCCTTCGATGAGCACCGCCACCGTGGCGGGCGAAATCGCTTTGCGCACGGCTTCCAGATCGTTGTAGGGAATGTGACGAAAGCCCGGGACCATCGGCTCGAACCCTTTCTTCACTTTCTCCTGGCCGGTCGCGGAGATGCCCGCGAGCGTCCGGCCATGAAAGGAGTTCTGCGCGGTGAGAATTTCGAATCGGCCTTCCGCATGTCCAAACTTGCGGGCGACCTTGAACAGGCCCTCGTTGGCTTCCGCTCCGCTGTTGCAGAAAAAAACTTTGCCAGGCGCGAGCAGCTTCACGATCGCTTCGGCCAACCGGCCTTGCGGTTCGTGATAGTAAAGATTGGAAACGTGGACGAGGCGGCGCGACTGTTCCACGAGGGCTTCGGTGATGGCCGGGTGCGCATGGCCCAGCGCGCACACCGCGATGCCCGCGCCCAGATCGAGATAACGCTTGCCGGTCACGTCCCAGACGTAGCTGCCCGAGCCATGGCTGAGCACCAGATCGAAGCGCCCGTAGCTTGGGATGACGTGCTTTTGAAACAGCGCCTGGATCGCGGCCACATCGTTGCGGACAATCGGCGGTGGTGCAGGAATAACTCTGGAATCATTCACCGCTTGATCTTTGCAGGTTTGATCAACGGGTTCAATGCTTTGCTCGATGTAACCTCGCAGTTAACGATCGGCGGAGCGACGCTCCTGCGGAGCTTTTCTTCGATGGCATTGGCTCGGCAGGAGCCTCGCCCCACCTTAACTGGCTTAACTGAGGGATACTGCTCGATGCTCGTTCCGGTCAGCAAACGACTTCGGTTCCAACGCCGGCGTCCGTGAATATTTCCAAAAGGATCGCGTGATCGACGCGGCCATCGACGAAGGAAACCTTTTCCACGCCGGCCCCAAGGGCGGTCACGGCACTATCGACCTTCGGGATCATGCCTTTGTCAATGACGCCGGCTTGCTTGAGGCTTTCCACCTCATCGATGCGCAAGTGGGTCATTAGCGACTTTTCGTTCTTGGGATCGCGCAGCAGGCCGGGCACGTCGCTCATGAAGACCAGCCGTTTGGCCTTGAGTGCGATGGCCGCCTGCGCCGCCGCGACGTCCGCGTTGCAATTGTAAATGTTGCCGTCTGCGCCACGCGCGGTCGGGCTGATCACCGGCGTGATGCTTCGGCGAATGCACTCGCGCAACGGCTCGGTGTTCACGGATGTGACGTCCCCGACGAAACCAATATCGATGTCCTGGCCTTCCTGGCTTTTCAGCATCAACTTGCGGCAGGTGAAGATCTCCGCGCCGGAGAATCCGCGCGCTTTGCCGCCGAGCGCGTTGATGGTTTTGACGATCTCCGGATTGATCTCGCGCGACAGCACCTGCTCGACGACGTTCACCGTCGCTTCATCCGTGACGCGCATGCCCTGGATGAAATGGGCTTTCAATCCCGTGGCATCCATCGCGCGCGTGATGGCTTTGCCGCCGCCGTGCACGACGATCGGGTTAATGCCGACAGCTTCCAGGAAGACGATGTCTCGCGCGACGCCGTCGCGCACTTCCGGATCGGGCGAGTCCATGAAGCTGCCGCCGTATTTCACGACGAACGTCTGGCTGCGGAACCGCTGAATGTACGGCAGCGCTTCGAGCAGCGTCGCAGCTTTGGCAATGAAATCTTGCACGGCAGAGATCAAAGACGGCTGCCCTCAGCGTTGCAACACTCTTTACCGGCGCCCCCAGCCCTCTCCCTGAGGGCCCTGAGGGAGCGGGACGGGGTGAGTGAAAAAGTGAAATCCACGACGCAGCGAAGCAGAAGGCCCTCGAACGACGAATCACTCCTGACGGATTACGCATTACGTTTTACGCAACGATTCTCGACACCGTTGCCCCCCTTTGCTACCACCTTTCGCCGTGCGGAAAAACTTGCTCCAGAACGTGACCCGGCTGGTCGTGAAGCTGGGCACCGGCGTGCTGACCGACGCGCGGAAGCAGCCGGATCTCGCGCAAATGGAGCAATTGGTCGCGCAGATCGCCCAGCAGCGCCAGGCCGGACGCGAAATCGTCCTGGTCACTTCCGGCGCGGTCGGCGCGGGCATGGGCGTGCTGGGCTGCGAGAAACGGCCCTCCGACTTGGCGGAACTGCAAGCCTGCGCCGCCGTCGGCCAGACCCGCCTCATGGCCGCTTACGAAAAGCTGTTCGCCCAATTCAAACTCCACGTCGCGCAAGTGCTGTTGACTCACGATGATCTCGAGCATCACGAGCGCCACCTCAACGCGCGCAACACGCTCGTGACTTTGCTGGGCCGCGGCGTCGTCCCGATCATCAACGAAAACGACGCCGTCTCCTTCACCGAATTGAAGTTCGGGGACAATGACAAGCTGTCGGCGCTGGTGGCGTGTCTGTTGCCCGCGGATTTGCTGGTGGTTCTGACCTCGGTGGAAGGCGTGATGGAAAACTTCCGCCGGCCGGATTCCAGGATTCTTTCGCTGATCGAGCAAATCGATCAAACGGTCGAACATCTGGCGCTGGGGACCGCGAGCGCGACGTCCGTCGGTGGGATGGCCTCGAAAATCCAGGCGGCCAAAATGGTCGTCCGCTCTGGAATCCCCATGGTCATCGCGTCCGGGCGGAAGAGCGCGGTGTTGGCCCGCATTCTGGACGGGCTGGAGGAAGGAACGATCTTCGTGCCGCAATCCAGCAAATTGAAAAGCCGGAAGCGATGGATCGCGTTCTTCCATCACCCCAAAGGCGCGCTGTTTGTGGATGAAGGAGCCAAGAAGGCCTTGCGCGAGTCCGGCAAAAGTCTGCTGCCTCCCGGCGTCAGGCGGTGTGAGGGCCAGTTCGCCGCCGGAGACATTGTCCGCATTTGCGATTTGGACGGGACTGAATTTGCGCGCGGCATTTGCGATTTCGACTCGGACGCTATCCAGGCCGGGAAACTCCCGCGAGCCGAAGTGATCCACCGCGACAATCTCGTGGTTCTGTAGTGATTGGCGATTGGCTATCGGGGATAGGCGAGGAGCCTCGCGCCGATGAATTCGAAAACGGCAATGGATTGGCCACAGAGACCACAAAGAGCACAGAGAAAACGCATTGGCGAAGCAGAGATTCCCATCGCTCGGTGAGAGCATGGACTGTCGTAAAAACTACTGTTCTTTGTGATCTCTGCGTTCTTTGTGGCTGAACTCCCTTTTCCAGGATTAATTCGTTTTGCCCAAAACTTGTGATGAAGAAGAAAACTGCAATCGACGACTTGCTCGCCGTCATGGCCAGGCTCCGCGCGCCCAACGGCTGTCCGTGGGATCGCGAGCAAAGCCACCTGAGCCTCCGCTTTCACGCGGTCGAGGAAGTCTATGAATTGATGGACGCCATTGAAGCCGGCGACGACCACGAAATGATGGAAGAGCTGGGCGACCTGCTGCTTCAAGTGGTCTTCCATTGCCAGCTTGCCCGCGAGCGCGGCGCGTTTGATTTTGAAAAAGTTGCGCGCCACATCGTGGAGAAATTGATTCGGCGCCATCCGCACGTTTTCGGCAATGCGCGGGTCAAAGACGTCGAAGGTGTCTGGACGCAATGGGACAGAATCAAGCGCGCGGAAAAGGAAGGCACGCGGCACGCGCGGCCCTCCGCGCTGGATGGCATCCCCAGGCATTTGCCGGCGCTTCTCCGCGCGGAGAAACTGGTCAAGAAGGCCCGCAAAGCGGGCCTGAGCCTCTCCGCCGGCGCAAGGCGGGCAACCCGGCGGCGGACCAAAACGGGCGTCGCTCAACAGCTTTTCGCGTTGACGGATTACGCGCAGCGCCGCGGCTGGTCCGCCGAAGCGCTGCTGCGCGCTGAGACCCAGAAGAAGGAGCGATTCTACCGCCGGCGCGAGCGACAGAGACTCTGAGCGCGCGTTTTGAAAATGCCTTTTGGGTGGAACAGGCCACTGGCCTGTTGCGGCAGGCTACCAGCCGGCTACCAGCCTGCCGCAATGTTCGGCGGCAAGTTGCCGCCGAAAACGGGCTGGTAGCCCATTTTCCAAACACGCTCTGAGCCTGAGCGCGTAGCGCAGATTTGTAATCTGCCGTATCGCGGAATTGCATTCCGCAGGGGCTCGACAAGTTCCAGGGTGTAATCAGGTCAATGGGCAGAATTACTGGTAAGTGGCAAGTGCTGTTCTTAGTTCCAAGTCTGGCGGAACAGTGTTAAGAGTGTCACCACCTATGATGAAAGCCCGTTCCCTTCCCACACCTTCCAAGTCCGTTGGCCGGCTTTTGACAGGGCTGGCCTGGCTCATCGCTCTGGCCGCCAATCCAGTGTCCACGCTGGCCCAAGCAGATTCTCCGCTTCGCGTCTTCATCCGCGCCGGCGTCAAAACTCACGGCCCCGGCCAGCACGATCATCCGCGCTTCCTCGCGGATTGGACCAAACTCCTGGCCGAGCGCGGCTGCCAAGCCGACGGCGCGATGAGTTTTCCGGCGGCCACCCAACTCGAAAACACCGACGTGCTGATAATCTTCGCCGACGACGGCATGAAAATCGTGGGTGAAGAACGCGCGCGTTTCGAGAATTTCCTCCGGCGCGGCGGCGGCTTCGTCGTCATCCACGACGGCGTGGTCAGCGGAGATCAGCACGAGTGGGCCAAGAAAGTTCAGGGCGGCGCGTGGCGTTGGGATGGCGAAACGAAGACAAAGTGGTTCGAGGGCGAAGTCGGCGAGTACTTCGTCGATCCCACGCATCCGATCACGCGCGGCGCCTCCAACTTCGACTGGAAGGACGAGATTTACTTCGACCTGGACATGGCGCCGGACGTCCACGTGCTGGCCACGTCCTTCCACAGCGTGTTCGTGATTGCGCCGCAAATCTGGACCTACGAGAAGACCTGGGACGGCGGCACCAAACCGTATCGCGCGTTCGTTTCGCTTCCGGGCCACGAATACGCTTCCTTCAACACGCCTCACTACCGCGCCCTCCTGCTGCGGGGCATCGCCTGGGTTGGTGGGCGCAAGAATGTCGATGCATTCTGCAAACCGGATGAAATCGCGTCGCTCAAATACCCCGAAGGCGGCCCGACGGCGCCGGAGAAAGCGGCCGCAAAACTCAAGGTGCATCCCGATTTCAGTGCGAACCTGGTCGCGTCCGAGCCGCTGGTGGAAAAAGTCATTTCGCTGGACTGGGACCCGCAAGGCCGCCTTTGGGTCGCGGAGACACCGGAGTATCCGAATGGCCGCACCATCAACCGGAACGACCTTCCCATCAACCCGCAGCGCTCGCTCCATCCGGAGAATTTCCAGAGCCAGAAAGAAAATCGCCCCGCGCGCGACCGCATCTCCTGGCTCGAAGACACCGACGCCGACGGGCGCATGGACAAGAAGCACATCTTCGCAGACCTGGATCACGGCGTGCCGGGAGGTTTGGAACTGGTCACTTCGCTCGTCTTGCACAAGGACGGCGTCATTGTCGCGCAAGCCCCGGACATTCTCTGGATTCGCGACACCAACGGCGACGGCGTAGCTGACAAAGTTGAAGTGCTTTACACGGGCTTCGGCACAGGGGACACGCACGCGGTAATCAATAATTTCCGCTGGGGCTTGGACGGCTGGATTTACAGCGCGATCGGCTACAGCGCAGGCAATCCGCGATCCGGCGATGGCTCGAAGAATTTTGGCCGCGTCACGGCGGGAATCATCCGCTTTCGGCCGGACGGCACGGCGTTGGAGCAAGTTGCTTCGGGATCGTGCAACACCTGGGGCTTTGACTTCGCGCCGGACGGCGAAGCGTTTTACACCACGGCGACATGCGGGGAGCATTTCTTGCACGTCGTGATGCCGGAGAAGATTTTGGCGCGCGGCAACATCGGCGGCATCCGGGCGTCGGCGGTTTTGCCGGATCACCAGAAGGTTTTCCCGGCGGTGCATCACACGCGTCCGCCGTACATTCAGATTGATTGGGTCGGCATGTTCACGGCCTCGGCCGGTTCGTGCCTCTACAACGGCGGCGCGTGGCCGGAGCGATTTAACGGCTCGCATTTTAGCTCCGAACCCACGGTGAATCTCGTCCATCACGAATTCTTGAAACCGAAAGGTGCGACCTTCACCGCGAGCAAGGAATCCGGCCACGAGGAGACCGAGTTCATCGCGGGCACGGATCTCTGGTTCCGTCCGATCCACACGCGCGTCGGCCCGGATGGCGCGCTTTACGTCGTGGACTTCTACAATCAGGCCGCGATCCACAACGACACGCGCGGCCCCCGGCACGGCGCGCACAACGCCGCCACGCGCCCGGATCGCGACCACCATTTCGCGCGCATCTGGCGCGTCCAGCACAAGGAAGCAAAACGGATTTCCGTTCCGCGCCTTCATCAAGTGGAGCCGGGGCAATTGATTTTGAATCTCGATCATCCGAATGGCTGGGTGCGTGACACAGCCGCCAGGCTTTTGCGCGAAAAGGGAGTCAACGACCGGGAGGTTGGAATCCTCAATTCGGTGGCCCGCGCCGCCAGCCCCCTCATGGTGCCGATCGCCCAGGTCGTGGCGCTTCACACGTTGAATGCCCTCGGCCGCCTGGACGATAACGTCCTGGTCAATGCCGTGGCGGACAAAAATCCCGCCGTTCGCAAGAACGCGCTTCGCATCCTGGCGGACCGCGAAGCCAATTCAGGCGCGACCAAACTCAACGCCATCAAATCGCAGTTGAACGATGGCGATGCGCGCGCGCGCATTCAGGCGTTGATGGCGCTGGGAACCTTCGAGCCGTCCGTTGAAATCGCTCAGGCCATCGTCGAAGCCTGGCCGTCTCTGGACGACGGCTGGCTGCAATCCGCGGCGATCGGCGTCGCGGCGAAAGAGCCGTTGCTCTTTGTCGAAGCGGCGCTCGCGGCAAACCGCGGCGCGGCGCACGAAAGTTTCGTTCGCCACGTGGTGCGCCAACTGGCGCTGAAGGGAGACGTGGCGCCGGCAGCGAAGTTGATTGCCCTCCTCGCCAAAGCACCAGCCAGTGCGGATGGACAAAAGCAAGTTGCGCTCGAAAGCCTGGCGTCAAATCTGAGAACCGACACCGCCGCCGAATGGGCCGCGGATTTGCAGGCCGCTTTCAATGCGGTGCTTTCATCGCCCACGCCGGAAGTGGCCGGCGCGGCCTTGCCTTTGATTGGGCGTTGGGACAAAGCCGGAGCCATGAGCGCGGACCTCAAACCGTTCGTCACCCGCCTTGCCGGCAAACTGAGCGACGCTTCTCTTTCCGACGAGGCGCGCGGCCAGGTCGCCATCAACCTGCTCGGCGTGCGGCAAATGGACGCCTCGATTGTGCCGAAGGTCGCGGCGATGCTCGGTTCCTCCAGTTCAACCGCCACCCAGCGGCGCATCGCGGAGGCGCTTGGCGCCATCAGTGATTTGGCTGCCGGACAAGCGCTGATTGGAGCCCTCACGAAGGTTTCCGGAGACTTGCGTGAAACCGTGCTCGCGCAAGTGCTGAAGCGCGGGGAGTGGACTCGAGCTTTGGTCCAGGCACTCGCCGACAAACAAATCCCCGCCCGAGCATTCGGCCCTTCGGATACGCATCGCCTTCGCACGCACCCGGACCAAGCCATCTCTAAATTCGCGAATGAGACCATCGACGCCTTGCGCGGTCCGGAGCAAAAGGAAAAGGAAGCGCTCCTCGCGAAGTTCCGTCCCGAAGTGGAGAAGCCGGGTAATCTCGAAAACGGACACAAGCTTTTCCTCCTGAACTGCGCCGGTTGCCACGTGTTCAAGAACGAAGGCCGCGATCTCGCGCCGAACCTCACGGGCATGGGCGCGCACGGCGCCGCCGAATTGCTCGTGCACATCCTCGATCCGAACAAACTGGTGGAGCCGAATTTCATCAGCTTCAATATTGAGACCAAGGACGAGCTGGTTTACGACGGCGTGATCGCCCGCGAGAATCAGCGCGAGCTGGTTCTGCGCAACGCCAGCGGCGACTACACGATTCAGCAGCGCGACATCAAGAGCCGGCGCTCGACCAACCTCTCCCTCATGCCCGAAGGATTCGAGACGCTGGGCGCGGAGGGCTTGCGCGATTTGCTCGCTTACATTTCCAGCGAAGACACGAAATACCGGTTCGTCGATTTGCGCTCCGCGTGCACGGCGGACAGCAGCAAGGGCATTTACGCGAACCGGGAAAGCTGGCGCGAGTCGTTGCGCTTCCGGAAATTCGGCGTCGTCAAGGCGGGTGAAGTGCCGTTCGAGATTGTCGCCCCCGCCAAGACGCTGAATGGAAACAACCTGATCGTGCTCAAAGGCCGGAACGGCATCACGCGCGAATACCCGCAACGTGTCGAGGTCGGCAACCTCAATCTCTCCGCGAGCCGCTTGCATTTCCTGGGCGGCGTCGGGGGTTGGGCCTGGCCGTATGGCGGCGACGAAGCCAAAGGCATGCCGGTGGCGAAAATCACCGTGACGCACGCGGATGGCCGGAGCGAATTGTGGACCCTCACCAACGGCGTCCATGTCGTCGATTACATCAACAGCACGCACGAATGTCCGGAGTCGAAGCAAGTGCCCGATCTGCTCACGGGCGGGCAGGTTCGGACGTTCAGCCGCGAAATCAAGAACCCGGCGCCGATCCAGAGGATCACGCTGGAAAGCTTCAACAACGCCGTCGCCCCAACGTTCGTCGCGATCACGGCCGAAACTTCTGTGAGTGGAGCCCAGGCGAAGCGATAGATGGACCGGGCCATGGCTATTCTGGGAAATCGTTGCCAGGACCTTGTGTTCGTGGAAGAGCAGTTCGCTCCTCTCTCCCTCACCCTGGCCCTCATCTTAGGGGAGAGGGTGAATCGTTTGCGGCGCGTTCAGAGATTCAAACCGCGTGACTGCTCGGCCGCTGGAATACGATGTTCCCTTTCCATGAACCAGACGGTAGGGCGAGCCTGTCCCCAGCGAGCCGAGTCGGACGTGTTCCACGCACGTCGAGCGGCTCGCCGGGACGGACTCGCCCTACCGGGTTCATGGGGAGAGTGCATGGTTCCGAGACCAAGGGAACTTTCCACGAACCTTAATGCAACCACGGATGACACGGATGACACGGATAAGACCGCTTCCGCATCCGCGAAATCCGTAGAATCCGTGGTCAAGAAGATATGAGACACGCCCCCATTGATCCCCAACTGTTCAAAACCAACCGCCAACAGTTAAAGAAGCTGATGCTTCCGAACTCGCTGGCCATCGTGAATGCCAACGACGTTCTGCCGACCAACGCCGACGGCACGCTTCGCCTCTGCCCGAACTCCGATCTCTTTTACCTCACCGGCGTCGAACAGGAGGAAAGCGTCCTTCTGCTCGCTCCGGACGCCGACGACGACAAGCAGCGCGAAATGCTGTTCCTCCGCGAGACGAACGAGCACCTGGTCACCTGGGAAGGCCACAAGCTGACCAAAGAAGAAGCGCGCGAAGTCTCCGGCATTGAACGGATCCACTGGCTCTCGGAGCTTCGGCCGCTGTTCCACCGCCTCCTGTGCGAGTCCGAGCGCGTCTACCTCAACTCAAACGAACACAAACGCGCCGTCGTGGAAGTCGAGACTCGCGAATCGCGGTTCGTGGCGGACACGATACGGCGCTATCCGCTGCACGATTACCAGCGGCTGGCCCGGCTGATGCACCGGCTGCGGATCGTCAAATCCGACGCCGAAGTTGAAGTCATCAAGAAAGCGTGCGCGCTCACGGAGGCGGGATTCCGCCGCGTGCTTCGGTTCGTGAAGCCGGGCGTGAGCGAAACGGAGGTCGAGGCCGAATTCGCGCACGAGTTCATTCGGCGGCGCGGCGCCTTCGCGTACACGCCGATCATCGCTTCCGGGGCCAATGCTTGCGTGCTGCACTACATTCAGAACGACCGGCCATGCCGGAACGGGGATTTGCTGCTGCTGGACGTCGCGGCCAGCTACGCGAACTACAATTCGGATCTCACCCGCACCATTCCGGTCAACGGCCGTTTCACACGGCGACAGAAACAAGTTTATGAAGCTGTGCTGCGCGTTTTTCGGCAGTCGATCAAAGGCCTGGTCCCGGGCAAGAAGCCGAAGGACTGGCAAAAGGAAGGCGAGCAAATGATCGAGAAAGAGCTCGTCGATCTGAGGCTTCTGAGCACGCGCGCGATCAAGCGGCAGGATCCGGACAAGCCGGCCTTCAAGAAATACTTCATGCACGGGCTAGGCCATCCGCTGGGGTTGGACGTGCATGATGTCGGCTTCACGACGGAGCCGATGCAGCCTGGCTGGGTGATGACCGTCGAGCCGGCGATCTATATCAAGGAAGAAGGCTTCGCGGTTCGCCTGGAGAACGACGTGCTCGTGACCGAGTCCGGCCCGGTGGATTTGATGGCCAGCATTCCCATCGAGATTGACGAAATCGAAAAAATCATGCGTCGGTGAAACGTCACAGCGTCCGGGTGCATCTCCGAATGAGGACGCCGCTCCGGGGAGGCGCGAAGGCGTAGCGCAGAGTTGCACTCTGCCGTATCGCCGATTTGGAATCGGCCGCGCGCCGACAAGTTCCGGAGCTTCCGATCCCAAGCGCAGGACGACGGAGGCACCGCCAATGGGGGAGTGAACTTGGACCCATCTTGATTGCGGAAACGCTCTATCTGGAAAACCAGGCTCTCATCGCGCTGCTGCCCGCAAACCAGTCCAAAGTGGACGCAGAGCTCCGCCTCGCCAAAGCGACCCTGGATCAAGGGGACGCTGACGTGACCACCGGCAATTACGGCGGTGCGATGAAGAACTACGCCGACTCCTGGGATCACACCGAGAAAGCCATCGCAATTGCCGCACAGACCAATTGACGAGACGACAGCACGACCCAGCCTGAACAGGATTCCATCCCTCCGTTTGCTGTTACCTCCTGCTCAGAGAGCCTTGATCCCAGTTTCGAATCGCCCGCGCTTGCCGTACCTTTCATCCTTTCAGCGTTGACGCGCGGTGCGGATTCGAGTCGATTATCCGCATGGAACCGAGCCACATTTTCCTGAACCGTTTTCTCTCCGCTTCGCCCGATCAAACCGCGGATCACGCGGAGGCTTCCCATGAACCAGACGGTAGGGCGAGCCTGTCCCCAGCGAGCCTAGTCCGACGTGTTCCACGCACGTCGAGCGGCTCGCCGGGACGGACTCGCCCTACCACTTCAAGACGCGGGCCGCGGCGTGCCTTGGCTGGGGCGACGATGTGGCTCCTCCTCGCCGGAACCGCCGGCCTCCGGGCGGACGTCAACTTGCCGGCCCTTTTCTCTGACGGAGTGGTTCTTCAGCAAGGCAAGCCCGTCCCCGTTTGGGGCTGGGCGGACGAAGGCGAGAAGGTCACCGTCGAATTCCGCGGCCACAAAGTCAGCGCCACCGCGAAGGACGGTAAATGGATGGTCAAACTGCCGAGACTCAAGGCAGGCGGCCCGGACATCTTGAAGGTCGCAGGCCAAAACACGATCGAACTGAAGGACGTGCTCGTGGGTGAAGTGTGGGTGGCCAGCGGGCAGTCGAACATGGAATGGCCGCTGCGGCTGACGTTTGAACCGGCAAAAGCCATCGCGTCCTCGGCCAATCCGTCGATCCGGCTCTTCACGGTTCCCAAGCTGAAGGCGGACAAACCGGTCGAGGATGTCAAAGCGAGCTGGAAGGAATGTGGGCCGCACACGGTGACGAATTTCTCCGCGGTGGCGTATTTCTTCGGACGCGATTTGCAGAAGGCCCTCGGCGTCCCGGTCGGATTGATTCACACGTCCTGGGGCGGTTCGCCCGCCGAAGTCTGGATCAGCCAGGACGTCCTCGAAGCGGATCCCGATTACAAGCAGGCGATTCTCGACGGCTATGCGGAGTCGCTCAAAAAATATGAAACCGCGCTCGCCCAGTTCGAGGCCGAACAAGCGGAATTGAAAAAGCAGGGCAAAACCTCGGACAAAAAGCCCCCGCAAAAGCCGTTTTGGAAGCCCACCGAACTTTACAACGGCATGATCGCGCCGCTGCTGCCCTTCGCGATCCAAGGCGCGATCTGGTATCAGGGCGAGTCCAACGCGGGCCGGGCTCAGCAATACCGCACCTTGTTTCCCGACATGATCCGCAATTGGCGGCGCGACTGGCATCAAGGCGATTTCACTTTCCTGGAGGCGCAACTCGCCCCGTTCACCAAGATCCTCGATCAACCGGCCGAGAGCAATTGGGCCGAGCTTCGCGAAGCGCAACTGCTCGCCACGAAGGCCCTGCCGAAAGTCGGGATGGCGGTGATCACGGATGTTGGAGAAGAAAACGACATTCATCCGCGGAAGAAGGAGCCGGTCGGGGCGAGACTGGCCCTGGCGGCGCGCCGAATTGCTTACGGGGAAAAGCGTCTGGTGCACTCCGGGCCGACCTACAAGAAAATGAAAGCCGCCGGAGGCAAGATCATCCTGAGCTTCGACAACGTGGGCGGCGGCCTGGAAGCGCGCGGTGGCGCGCTGAAAGGATTCGCCATCGCCGGCGAGGACAAGAAGTTCGTTTGGGCGAAAGCGGAGATTGACGGCGACAAAGTTGTTGTGAGTTGTCCGGAAGTTCCGAAGCCAGTGGCGGTGCGCTACGGTTGGGCGAATTATCCCGTGGTCAATCTCTGGAACAAAGACGGCTTGCCGGCCACACCGTTTCGGACGGACGATTTTCCGATGACCACTGCGCCTAAGAAGTGACCCATGAAACGGACATTCATTTTTCCCATGAACATGGTAGGGACGGATTCCACTCCGTCCCTGACTTTACGCAGCGATCGAAAAGACAATTTCAGGGACGCGGTGGAACGCGTCCTTACCAATTCATGGTCCGTGCGCACGGTGCGAGAGCTGTGGGAACTCTCCAGGAACCTTTGGGCAAGCGAACCGCTTCCGATCCTCGTCCCGGGCCAGAAAAGATCCGCCAGGTTTTGGACTGCGGCAGTCCTCTGCCGCTTTCCGGGCCGCGGCCAAACGCGCCAGAGGACTGGCGCACTCCAAGACGCTGGCGCGATACTGCCGGCGCCATTCGGTTCCGGGTCCGCGCACCGTTCTCATTGGACCAGACCGCTGCGTTCGTGTGGCGCGGCGTTGATCGCCCCGATCGTTTTCGTTATGGCAGCCCGTGCCCAAGGCGTCGATTCGGCTTCGGCACAACCGGGCCTTCTCAAGTCCGAATTCATCTTTGAACAGGCGCCGTTTCGTTCGTGTCATGCCTCGACCATCGTGGAGACGCGCGAGGGATTGATGGCCGCGTGGTTCGGCGGCACACGCGAAGGCGCGCTCGACGTCGGCATCTGGCTGTCGCGGTACGAGGGCAACGCGTGGTCGGAGCCGGTCGAGGTCATCAACGGCGCGGACGACGAGAAGCACATTCGTTATCCGTGCTGGAACCCGGTGCTGTTCCAGCCGTCGAAAGGCCCGTTGCTGCTCTTCTACAAGGTGGGGCCAAAACCGTCCTCGTGGTGGGGAATGCTCATGAAATCCGAAGACGGCGGGCGGACATGGTCCAAACCTCGGCGCTTGCCCAATGACATTTACGGCCCGATCAAGAACAAGCCGGTGGAGCTGGATGACAACCGAATCGTCTGTGGTTCGAGCACCGAGGACGCAGGCTGGCGTGTGCACATGGAGAGCACCCGGAGCTTCGGCCAGCAATGGTCCCGCACGCCGCCGCTGAACGCCGCGATGGAATTCGGAGCGATTCAACCGGCGATCCTGGCGTATCCCTCCGGCAAAATGCAGATTCTTTGCCGCACCAAACAACGGCAGATCAGGGAAAGCTGGTCCGAGGACGGCGGCCATACCTGGAGCCGCATGAAAGCCACGGACCTGCCCAATCCGAACAGCGGGATCGACGCCACGGTGCTTCGCGACGGACGCGCGCTGCTGGTTTACAACCACACGGACCGGGGCCGTGGCGTGTTGAACGTCGCGATTTCGCCCGAAGGCAAGAAGTGGTTCGCCGCGGTAATCCTGGAATTCGAGCCCGGCGGTGAGTTTTCCTACCCGGCCGTCATACAGGCGAACGACGGATCGGTGCACGTGACCTACACGTGGAAACGCCAGCGGATCAAACACGCCGTGATTGACCCCTTCAAATTGAACCTTCGCGAAATGACCGAAGGGCAGTGGAGATAGCTGACACCGATCAAGCGCCAAGTCCCAAGACCTATGGATAAATATCTCGAACGCGTCGTGGATCTGCTGGATCCAACACTGAATCGCATTTTCAACATGTCGTCCGAGGCAGCACGGAACCGCGTTCTCAGCGGCCAGGCCGAGGCCGTGCGGGAGATTGACGGCTCCTTCGCGCTGTTGGCCAAGAACGGCAAAATCGTCCGCATGGCGCGCTCGCTCGACCGTCCCATGCGCTATTTCCTCGCCAAACGCCACGAAGGTCCGGCGCTCATCGTTGCCGACCGAATTGACTCGATTTACGCCTGGCTCAAGTCCGAAGGCCTGGACGGTCAATTCCATCCGAGCTACACGCGGATGGTTCCGGCGCATTACGTCGTGGAAATTCAGCTCGTCGGCTGCCCGGACCCGGATCCGGCTTACACGCGCTACTTCACGCCGCCGCGTGACGTTCATAACGCCGATCTCGACGAGATCGGGTCGCTCTACGTTTCCACCTTGACCGGCGAAATCATCCAGTGGCTGCGGCACGTGCCGGAACGCGAACCGATCGGCGTTTGCTTCTCCGGAGGGATCGACAGCGGCGCCGTTTTCGTACTGACGTATCATTGCCTGCAGAAGCTCGGTATGAATCCGGGGCGGTTGAAAGCGTTCACGCTGTCGCTCGGCGACGGCCCGGACTTGAAGCAAGCCCGCGGCTTTCTTGAGCAACTCGGCCGGGGCCTGTTCCTCGAATCCATTGAAGCCGACCCGGCCAGCCTCGACATCGCTGAAACCATCCGCATCGTCGAGGACTACAAGCCGCTCGACATTGAGTCCGCGACGATGGCCGTGGCGCTGTGCCGGGGCATTCGCGGGCGTTATCCGCAGTGGAAGTATTTGATCGATGGCGACGGCGGGGACGAGAATTTGAAGGACTATCCGATCGAGGAAAACCCGGAGCTGACGATCCGCAGCGTCGTGAACAATCTGATGTTGTACCAGGAAGGCTGGGGCGTCGGCAAAATCAAGCATTCGCTCACTTACAGCGGCGGGCTGAGCCGGAGCTACACGCGCACCTACGCGCCGGCCAAGTTTTTTGGCTTCGACGGGTTCAGCCCGTTCACACGCCCGGCGGTGATCGAAGTCGCCGAAGGCATTCCGTTCATTACGCTGACGAACTACGACACCGAGAAGCTCTACGCGCTGAAGGGCGAAATCGTTTCGCGCGGCATCAAGGCTGTGACCGGCCTTAAAATGCCGGTCTTTCCGAAACGCCGGTTTCAACACGGCGCGCTGCCCAAGGAGAAGTTGCGGGAGCGGGTGCCTGAACAGGAAACGGCATTCCGAAGCCAATTTCTATCGCTCTATTCGTAGCCGCCGTAGCGCAGAGTTGCACTCTGCCGTATCGCCGATTTGCAATCGGCAGCGCGTCGGCGAGTTTCAGAGTCCTGGAACTTGTCGAACCCCTGCGGAATGCAATTCCGCGATACAGCAGAGTGCAACTCTGCGCTACGCTAAGGGTCTGTGCAAAAATAACTTCCGGTTTTGGCAGGCGGCGCCGCGCCGGTCGAAGAGGCCGAAAGATGTCTGCTGGCTCGAATACATTGCGCGCCCCATTCCCGTTGGCAAATTTCCGCCGTAGAAGTCGGACATTCTTCCCGACATGTAAGTCACGGTTTTCCGGCTGGCCAACTCAAGGGCTTGAAACAACTGCGCCACGTCCACGTTTTTCATACGCAACTCCGGGAGCCGTGTGTTGCTCAACTCCAGCGGAACGATGGCGTTGAGTGGCTTGGGGATGCCTTCTCTATGGCGCGCACCAGTTCGATTGGCGTGCCGCCGGGAAAATCCAAATTGAATTTGGTCAAAGGGGCTGGGGCGCTGGGATTGGATGGGAAGTTGACGCCCGGCGGCCTTTGCGCGTTAGAGATCTGGAACGTTGTTTGACTCGGAGGAGTTTGGCCGCAGGCCAATCGACTTCCAACCGTGAGGATAGCGTAGGGCGCGTCGTTCCTCCTCGGTAGCCGTTTGGAGATACGAGGGTTGGCATTTTTTTCGGAACATTCCTCTTTCACTGTTTTACGCTCGCGGCATGAGCAAACACAAACGCCGCGACCTTTCCGCCGAGGAGCAACATGTTTTGGAGCATGGCCAAATTCGACTGCTGAGTTCACCGAAGGATATCGCACGGTGCGACGCCTTGATCAACGAACATCACTACCTTCACAATGTCACTTTGGTCGGGGAGCATCTACGCTATGCCTTT
>VHCZ01000028.1 GCA_016871535.1 Verrucomicrobiota bacterium | reverse complement strand
GGACGGATTCCACTCCGTCCCTGATTAATCCTGAAGGCGTCCCTTGAACGGAGAGACGGACGATGGAAAAACCAGGAGCCTCCGTTGGCCCATCGTCTCCTCCCGGGCGGCAGTCTGCCTCGATGTCTGATTTGGGACTGAGTGGAATCCGTCCCTACCAACGCTAAACAGATACTCCCCGCCGAGCGGAGAGGGATAGGGTGAGGGGTTGTTTCTCTGTTCCGTGTCCTCCTGCAACGAACCAATCCTCAGTTCCCGGAAAGCGCGTTCAGCGTGTAATAAGCCACGGGATGAAGCACTGGCTTTCCTTCCGCCGAACGCACGCCCGGGAGGTGCAGTTCGTGGACGTGTCCTTCCACGATCCCCTCGACCACCAATCGGACGCTCCGTCCGTTCTGGCTCACACCGGCGCTTTGGATCGTCGGCGTGGTCTTGTCCACTTCGGGGCTTCCGTAGTTGCTTTGATAAATGTGAGTGAACGCTTCCATCCGGTATGAACGGGTGTCGCTCGCGGATGCTGGATCGACCGCCTGAGTAAAGGTCAGCTCAAAGCCATCCGGTTTCGCGCGCATTTCGTGAATCTCGAAAGGCGTCTGCCCGGTCCAGACCAATCGTTGCAGCGCGAAAGGTTTTCCGCCGCGCGCGCCCCAGCCGCGATCCGTCCCCCCGACAAACAGCGAGCCGTCTGGCGCGAATTCGAGTCCGAGGCAGCCGGAAGCAAAGCCTTGCTTGAACGGAAAGCACGCGCCTTGATAACGGCCATTCACTTTCTCCAGAAACACCCGCATGACGGTGCTGTGGGTCTGATCGCCGACGAACAGTTGGTTCTGGAAGGGCCCAAATTTGCCCCGGCTCAGATCGCCAGCAATGCCGCTGGCCGACTGGCCCATCTTGCCGTACGGAAACAGGATGGCCGGCGGGACAAGCTGCGGAATTTTTTTTGCCTCGATGTGCATGCGGCTGTTGCTGACCGGATCGGTCGGCCGAAGGCCCATGCTTGCTCGAGCGAGCGGATACCAGCGGTTCCCGGCGGGATGGCCCACAAAATGGCCGGGAACCAATTGCTTCAGCGCACAAGCTCCGTTCCACGGACCTTGATTGTCGGTGTAAAACATGTCGCCCGCCGTGTTCATTCCAATCCCACCGGGGGAGCGAATCCCGCTGGTTGTCGGGATGGCCTTGCCGTCGGGCGAAATGCGAAAACACCAGCCGCGAAATTCCAGGTCGCTCGTGAAGGACCCCGTCAGGCACAGCACGACCCACAGATAACCTTCCGCGTCGAACTTCGAGCAAAAGGCGTATTCGTGGTAATCGCCGCTCAAACCCCAATCGTCGCTGACCGTTTCAAACAAATCCGCGCGGCCATCGCCGTCCGTGTCTTTGGTGCGGGTGAGTTCGCCGCGTTGAATGACGTAAAGCCAGCCGTCACGCGCCGCCAGGCCAAGCGCTTCGTGCAAGCCGCTGGCGTAGTGCAGGTACTTCACGTCCTTCGGCGGATGGGCGAAGGCGCCGTCGATCAGGTAGATATCGCCGTAACGCGTGCACACCGCGATGCGGCCGTTCTCCAGCATTTGAAACCCGCTCGCTTCCAGGACGACGCCGGGCGGTGTGGGCAGCGTGATGATTTCGTAGTAATGGCTTTCCTCAGCAGCCGTGGTGGCACCGCGAAGTGTGCCGACGCACCCGATCAACGCCAACAAAATGGTGAGAACTTTCATTGGCTGGATTTTCCCATGAACCTGACGGTAGGGCGAGCCTGTCCCCAGCGAGCCGCGTCGGACGTGTTCCAAGCACGTCGAGCGGCTCGCCGGGACGAACTCGCCCTACCTGGTTCATGACGTGTGAGCATGGTAATCAGACCAAGGAAGCTTCTCATGAACGGAAAGGAGCGAGTCGCGCGCCAGCGTCTTGGAGTGCGGCAGTCCTCTGCCGCTTTTAGGCTGACCCGGCGGATCCAAAGCGCCAGTAGGTTTCGTTCCTCGCAACCCTGGGCTTTGGGGCAGAATCCCGTTGGGATTCTCGAGCGCCGAAGCGGCCTGAAGGCCGCGCTTCGCTTCAGATGTTCACGGCAAAGCCAGTTCATTCTACCAGATCATCTCTTCGAGGATTCGAGCTTCGCGGTCTTGAAACATGATCGGGACGAGCAATTCCTTCTGCCCGCCGCTCTCGCGGATGACGGGTTTAGCCGCGCCGACGAGGTCGAATTTCAACGCCAGTTTTCCATCCACCCAGAATTCGCCGTTAGCTTTGGCGTCAATCCTCGAGCCCACGGCGGCCCTGAACCAGAGTTTATCCGTTGCCTTCCCACCGCGAAACGTCAGCATTCGGGTAAGCTTCGGATCAATTTCTCCAGGCGCTGCTACGGGGTAATCCTCTATTTGAAGATCATTCAGCGAATAAAGAAACGTGGGGCGTTGCTTCGAGTCGAGGCGGTAGCCGCGCATTTGATAGCCCGCCTTTTTGCCCACCGCCTCGGGCCAGGGCGCTTGCAGATCATTCAAGATCGAGAACGCCGGACCGGGCGGCATTCTCACAACGTTGTGGCCGAGCGGAGGCACAAAGCCGGCGCCGCGATCACTGCGGTGGCGCGAAGCATCGAGAAATGCGCCCTGCCAGATCATCGCCAGCCGAAGGTTCTCCGCGTCAAAAGCGAGATTGGCTTTTTCCGGGTAGCCCACGGCAATCGCGCGCGCGCCCGCGCCTTCGATGAAGTTGCGGTAAAGGATCGCCTCTTTATCTGCGACGAGTTCCATCCGGGCCTGGATCAAACCGGCCGGTATGTCCGCCTCGCGTCCGCGAGAAAGGAACGCCCAGATCGCTTCGATCTGCTGCTCCGTGTTGCCTCCGAGGATTTCCTTGTTCGCGGCGAGGCCGTCCGGCCAGAAACTCGGCATGCGTGTGCCCGGCCGGAGCGAAGCGGGATCGAGCAAATAACGCCGGAACCATTCCTTCCGCAGCCGCTTGGCCATTTGCGTCATGTCCATCGCCGGAACACCAAGCGATTTGAACTGCGCGAAGGTGTGGCACGAAATGCAGGTCAGGCCGTCGCGGCCCACGAGCTTGTGGCCGGACTTGGCGAGGCGCATCAAGTTCTCGGCGGGAATTTCGGACACGTTCGCCTCGGATGCAGGTTCATCAACGCGCTCGAAGGCAGCGACCAAATGTTCGACGTTCGCCTTGCCAAATTGCGGCATGCGCGTCGCCATGTAAGGGCGAACCGTGCCGCGATACATCAACACCTCGCCGAGCCAATCGGAGCGCAGCTTCGCTCCCACGCCCGTCAGATGTGGCGGAATGCGGCCTTCGTCGCCCAAATCGACCTCGCCGACCGTGGCGAAATACTCGCCGCGCGCAGCATCGGGCCCGCCGACTCCGTTCCGGGAATGACAGGCGAAGCAGTTCAACGCGGTCATGGTGCGCACGATTTGATCCTGGGCGTTGCGCGGCGCTGCCAGCTTGCTCTGGTGAGCAAGGGTCGTGCGCAAGGCTCGGCGTTGGGTATCGCTCAAACGAAACTGCGGACGACCAGCCGCGACGCTCTCGCCGAGGCAGCCCTCGGCAGCGTCGGGCTTCAGTGAATCCAGGGACCTGGCCTGGAACGTGGAAGTGCCCGTTCGATCTTTTGTTGGATGGCAAGCCACGCAGCCAAACGACCCAAACAGTTCTTTCCCGCGCGCAACCTTCGCCGCGTCGAGGGCGAATGGTTCGCTGCCAATCGGCAGCATCGGCTGGCCCAGATGCGAGAGCAGACTCGGAGGAATTTCTTGCTTGGGCAACGCAGGTCCTTGATACGAGACTTTGAGACCAAACTCCGCGCCACCGTTGAAGTAGGTTACGATGATCGGATGCTCGCCGGGCTTTAGATGAATCTTGCCCTGAGCTTCGGCCATGGCGTGCTGCCCGTCGTTCTTCACGACCAACGTGCTGCCGATCCACAGCCGCGAGCCGTCGTCAGACTCGGTGTAGAACGTGTAGTCGCCTTCGGTCTGGATGTGGATCAAGCCGGTGAAACGCAGGCCGAAGTTCGCGTTCCGGCGGCGCGGATCCAGGCTGAATCGGTCCGCCACGCCGGAATCGCGCGGACGCATCGAATCAAAGTCAACCGTGTCGCCGCCAAAGCGTCCTTCGTAATACTGGTAGCGCAGCCCTTTGATTTTGTGGAGTGTGGCCGTAGGATCGTACAGGCCGGGAGCTTGCTCGCGGAGGAGGTAAATCGCGATCGCGCTGGCTTCCGCTTCGTTCAGATTCAGCGACGGCATTCGACCGGAGGGCCGAAACTGAAAGGGATTGACCAGAAACTTGGCCAGCGCTTCGACCGTGGTTTTCTTGGCCAGGTCTCCGAGCGGAACGGAAGCAGCCTGCCACGAGGCCAGATTCGCCAGCGCGTTGGGACTCGCAGATGACCGATCACCGTTCATTCCGGGACGAAAAGCCGAGGCCACTTCGTGCGGGGCATGACACGCGACGCAGCCGACTTGATGATACAGCCGCCGCCCTTGTTGCATCTTCAACGGATCGGCCCCGGTGGGAGTCGAAGCTGCGGACGGAAAGAGCGAGATCAGGTAGTGAACCAACGCTTCGACGGCTTCGGATTTCGCCGACGCGTCCATGCCGTGCAACAAGTCCGGCATCGTGGTACCGGGCTTTTCGTTGTGCGGCGCGGTCAAGAAGGCGCGCAGATACTGCGGCGTGATCCTCAGGCCCTCCGCGCCAAGGATCGGAGATGGCCGCGAAGCTACGCGAGCTTTGACCGTGCCGCTGGCTGTGTGGCACGCAAGGCAGTTGAGTTCGCCCAACAGAGTTTCTCCTGAATCCGCCTCGGCGTGGGACGCCGTCTGCGGGCCGAGCACAAGAGGGAGAACATGATCTGAAGAGGCAGGCGCGCCCCACGCCCGCAATGGCGCGCTGGCCGGAAGAAGGATTGCGAAAGTCCAGACCAGGGACATCGGTCCTGGCCACCTCATCGCGCTGCGTCGTCGATCCATGATGCGCAAATGACCATAGACACTCGGGTTGCCGACGGCACGAGAATTTTCAAATTTCAAACCCTTTCCCAGTTGCCAGAGGATTCATGGAATGACACGCTCCAGCCGACGCGTGAAGCTTGTTTGTTTGAATGAATCAACTTAGTGGTCCAACATGAAGAAAGCAGCGTTCTATCTTTTGCTCGGTTTCATTTCTATCGTTGCCTTCAGCGGCTGCGTAGCGGTGCCGCCGCTGATCAACGTCCAGCATCGGGAACACAGCTCCGACACGCAGAAGCGACTCGATGACATCGACCGGCGGCTGCAACGCATCGAACAAAAACTGGATAAGGCGGAGAAATAGTCGACGAGTTTCGTCCACCAGCACCGCGGTTAAATCGTTACAAGGTTAAAGCGAGGATCAGGCAGTTCTGATCCCGCCGACTGCTGTGGAATTCAGATTATGAGTCTTAGAATCATGCTTGAATCTGCAAGTAACCCCTCTCCTCGGTCCTCTCCCCACTCGTCCCTCGCGGGGAGAGGAAGAAGAAAAATCAGCCACGCTGCGCCGAGTTTACTGACCAGACCGTGGATGCGGCGAGTGAAGAGGGGATTGTCGCTGGTCATCGCGGGGGTCGGCTTGCCGATGCTCTGCGGTTGCTCTTCGGTGCCAGCCTTTCAACAACGGCTCGTGTCGAAGCCGAACATGCTGTTCAATGATTCCGGCGCCTTCGTCTATCAATCCAAGATGTGGCTGCAGACTGAGCCAGGATCGATGTTTTCGGGCGGCGCCCGGGCCGTGGGTTGCAGCGCCTGTGCGCAGTGACGTGAGGCTTCTATCGCTCGGATGATTTCCTCGGCTCCACGACGCGCGACGCTGGCTGTTTGCGCGGCTCTGATTTCCATATCGGACTCTGAACTTCTCGCGGCCACGGACGGACTGCCGGATTCTTCTTCCGCAGAGAGTTCGATGCCGAGTTCGGCGAACCATCTGTTCGAGGTGAACTCCGAGGGGCTCTGGACTTCCGGAATCAATCTTACAGACAGCTCCGCGGCTTACCGACAAACGCGCCGTAATCTGGATCTCAATTTGAGTTTGTCCTACAGCACGCTTGACCTGGACTATCAACCCGCCGATTTCGACATCATCAGCCAGGCTGCGGACCTGAGCGAGCATCGCGTCGCGGTTCAAGGCGGGTTGAAGCGGAAGGTCACTCCGTCGCTGTCGCTGCTGGGATCGGGCGGCTATTACGACGGATACGTCAATTACCGCACGCTGTGGCTGAACGAATACTACCGGCAGTACTACTCGGACGTTCGGGGATACCGAGCGGTGAATCCCAACGGTTACAATCTCTCGGCCGGATTTCGTTGGGAATACCAGCCCGCCACGGCCTTTCTCCAGATCGATGCCCTCTACAGCCAGGGCAACGTTCCGTCCGGCTACGAAATCGTCGTGCTCCCTCCGCCTCAGATTGGCACGGAACTCCTTCGCAGTCCCGACCGGCTCCACACCGCCGGCGGCCGGCTGGCCCTGGAGAACGTGCTCACTCGGCGGATCCGGACACTCAACGAATTCCAGGTGGTGGCCACAACGGAACGCGAACCGCGCTTTTCGTATCAAGGTTCCATGAATTGGGCCGTCGCCGAGCGCTGGGTGCTGCGTTCGGTTACAGGTTTTTCCGTCGAAGAGCCAAATTTTCACGCGTTCTCATTCGCGGCCACGCTCGAATACGATTGGGAGCAAACGTGGTTCCTGAGCGTGTTCGGACGGTATTACCAGGACAATGGCGAGATAGACAATCCGCAGCTTTTCAACGTCGCTGCCCCGGCGCTGGAAACGGTTCAGGTCGGCCTCGGTCTGCGTCGGCAAGGGGAGCGCTGGTCAGTCAAGGTCGTGGGGGGGGGCCTATTTCAGCCGCTACGCTGCGGTGGAAGCGGATATCAAACCGTTCGAGAAACTTTACCGGAGCCGCGACTGGGGACTCGCGCAGGTCTCGGTCACGTATTCCTATTGAGGCGTCCACGCCAGGAGGCTCTGCCTCCGCAATCTGAAATCCTTCCCATGAACGGTAGGGACGGATTCCACTCCGTCCCTGACTTTTGTTTAGCGATCGAAAGGTACTGATCAGGGACGCGGTGGAACGCGGTGGAACGCGTCCCTACCGTTCATGGTCAGAATGCGTGATTTCAGAACCTTGGAAGCTTCCCAAGAATCTAGTCGAGCCCGTATTTTTCCAGCCAGGCCTGGGGCAGCGTTCCAAAGCTCAACAGCCAATCGTTGAATTTCTGCAAACGCCAGCCGCGTCCGTTCATCAGGCGTTGGCGCAGGCGTTCGTTCTCCAATCGGCCCAGCCAGTAGCTCATCGGGACCGCTGGCTGGCCGGTGTACCAATTCACGTCCGCCTCGGCCCGCGCGCGCGTGAAGCCCAAATGCCTCTGCATGTGGCCGACGGCTTGCGCGTAGGTGTAACGACCCGTTTGCAGCCGCAAATCCACCAGGATGCGGTGGCATCGCCACAGCGCATCGTGAAGCTGCTGGACCCCCAGCCAGGGCGAACGGTCGATCTTCAAATCGACCATCATCTGTTCGCACCAGAGCGTCCAGCCTTCGTAAAACACCGCGTGCGCGAACAACCGGCGCCAGCGCCGCGGATGCCGATTGGCCGTGACGAATTGCAGATGATGTCCGGGATAAGCCTCGTGCGCGCAGGTCAGGCTCAACCCGAAATGCTGCGCGCGCTCGGCGCGTTTCTCCGCTTCGGTTTTCTTCGTCACGCTCAGGTCGTTCACCCAAAAGATTCCCCGCTGCCGTTTCTCGAAAGCGCCCGGCTGGCTGTAAGCCGCCGTGGGGAAGAGGTGCCGCATGAATTCCGGAACCAACCGCACTTCGAGGCTCTCGCCGGGAGGAAACGACACCGCTTTTGCGGATTTGAATGCCGCCACCAACTTCTTCGTCTGCGCGCGATAAATCGCCACCAGGTCGGGGCCGGGATTCCAGCGCGAGCGGGCTTCATCGATGATATCCTCAAACCTCTTCCTCGGACCCAACTTGCGGCAGGCTTCGCGCAACCGCGAGCCCACACGAACGATTTCGCTTTGCGCCAAAGTCTCAATCTCGCCGAGAGTGTAGTCCAATCCCAGTTCATCGCGCACGCGGCGCTGAAGAATCGGCGTGCCCACGGCAAACGATCCTTCGTTCGCGAGCGGACGCGCCGAAACTCGATCGCGATACTTCACAATGGACTTCTGGGCTGAATCGATCTGGCGCGCATCGCCCGGCGAAGGTTCGACGCGAGCCAGAAAGACCTTCACGGCCTCAAGCAGACTGGGTGCGCCGGCGGCGGTTTGCGTCATGATCTTGCGCCAAACTGGTTCGGGCCGGTCGATCAACCCGGCGGCCTGATCGAGGAATTGTGGCGCCCGGTCCAGCAGCGAGCGCACATTGCGCGCCGCGCGCTTGGGCTCGTCCTCGCTGCGAATCAGCTCGTGAAGGAGAATGTTCAGGACCTGGTCGGCGGCATTCGGATCGAGCCGATGACGGCCGCGCTGGAAATCTTCGCTTTCGCGCAAGATTTGACTGCGGAGAGCGAGTCGGTCCAGATGCTGTTCGTTCGTGAGATCACGCGGGGAAATGGACTCGAGCGCGGCCAGCGTTCGGCGCCGCCGATTCTCCTGCTTTTGTTCGAAGTCCAGTCCGGCCGTTGCCAGTTTGCCTTCCCCCTCCTTGAGGCCGACGAAGGCTGCATAAGTCGGATGGTCCTCCAGCACGCTGTCAAAGTATTCGGTGAGCAGTCCTTCAAACTGGGTTTGAATCTTGTTCATAAGCGCAAAGCGCGAGCGGCTGAATAGGACTGCAAGCGCCGGCCGATTTCAAATCTCAAATGACGATTTTGAATTTCGGCGCTTCGTTCTGGAGCACGGCGGCTTCAAAAGCTTCTCGGAAGGAGCCCAGCATCTATGCCGCTCCAACGTTCGGATCGACGGGCACGCTCTGGTCAAATGCAACGTCCGGCCGTGATTGGCGCGCAAGCGGCATGAATGCCGCGCTCCGGTTTCGGGAAATGTCTCTGCGGTGTCAGAAAGCAATGCTGTGTTCCCCCGTGCACACTTCTCGAACTGTGCAACATGCTACTGTAGGGCCACAATTGGTGATCTCGAATTTGCGTTGCGTCGCCAAAAACGCCGCTCTTATACTGCGCGTTCTTTGAACCTATGAGTACGACTCCTCTTCGTGTCGCCGTGACCGGCGCCGCGGGCCAGATCGGTTACGCGCTGGTGTTTCGCATCGCCTCGGGCGCCATGTTCGGACCGAACCAGCCGGTGATTCTGCATCTGATCGAGATTGAAGCGGTCCTCCCCGCGCTCAACGGCGTGGTGATGGAGCTGGACGATTGCGCTTTCCCGTTGCTCAAAGGCGTTGTTCCGACCGCGAGCCTTGAAGAAGGATTTCGCGGCGTGAACTGGGCGCTGCTCGTGGGAAGCGTGCCGCGCAAGGCGGGCATGGAGCGAAAGGATTTGCTGGGCATCAACGGCAAGATCTTCATCGGCCAGGGCCAGGCCATCCAGAAGAACGCCGCCAGCGACGTGCGGATCCTCGTCATTGGGAATCCGTGCAACACGAATTGTCTCATCGCCATGAGCAATGCGCCTGATGTGCCGCGGGAACGCTGGCACGCCATGACGCGCCTGGATGAGAATCGCGCCAAATCCCAGTTGGCGCGGAAGGCCGGCGTGGATGTCACCCAGGTGACCAACCTCACCATCTGGGGGAACCATTCCTCGACTCAATACCCTGATTTCTACAACGCCAAGATCCAAGGCCCGCCCGCGACCGAGGTGATCAAAGACGAGGCGTGGCTGAGGGGCGAATTCATCAGCACCGTCCAGCAGCGCGGCGCGGCCATCATCAAGGCGCGCGGGGCCTCCAGCGCCGGCAGCGCGGCCAATGCGATCGTTGATAGCGTTTCCTCCATCGTCAACCCCACGCCGGCCGGCGAGTGGCACAGCGTGTGTATTTGCTCGGACGGCAGCTATGGCATTGAAAAAGGACTGATCTCGTCCTTCCCCATCCGGAGCACCGGACGGAAGCTTGAAATTGTCCAAGGTTTGCCGATCAACGAGTTTGGCCGGGCCAAGATCGACGCCACGGTCAATGAATTGAAGGAAGAGAAATCTCTGGTGGCAGATTTGCTGCCGAAGTCGTGACGGCGACGCGGCCATTCCTTCCATTACCCCGACTTCTCATGAATTTGGCAGGGACGGATGGGCTTCCCAAGCCCCGCCATCGGTTTCCCCAGATAGAACGTTCGCTTCGCGAAACGCGGATCACTCCGTCCCTGACTTTATTCTGCAATTCAAAAAGACAATTTCAGGGACCCGGTGGAACGCCTTACCAGTTCATGGACCGTGTGGATGGTTCTGAAGCCGAGGAAGCTTCCCCTGAGCGCGGTAGGGCTTCGTTGCCGCGCAGATGGTTTTGTGTCGATACGGCGGCGCAGCAGCACCGCCCTACCCGCGAAGGCTTCGTTTGAAGTTTCATAATCGCTCCGATGACTGCAAAAGACATCGCTCCGCACATCGAACACACATTGCTCAAGCCGGACGCGACGCGCGCCGCCATTGAAAAACTCTGCGCCGAAGCGCGTCAGCACCGGTTTCATTGCGTGTGCGTGAATGGTTCGCGAATCGTGGAAGCGCGCGCCTTCCTCGAAGAAAGCGCTGTAAAGGTCGCCACCGTGATCGGCTTTCCGCTTGGCGCAGTGGATCCGGACGCGAAACGGTACGAAGTCGAGGTCGCCATCGACAACGGAGCGCACGAGATCGACGTTGTGCTCAACCTTGGGCGCCTCAAAGAGGGCGATCACGCGTACGTGCTTCGCGAGTTGCGGGACGTTGTGGAGGCGGCGGACGAACGTCCCGTGAAGGTCATTCTGGAAACCGGTTATCTGACCGCGGAGGAAAAGGTCGCGGCCTGCCGGATCGTGCTCGATTCCGGCGCGCAATTTGTGAAGACCTCGACCGGCTTCGGTCCAGGCGGTGCCACGGTCGAGGACGTGAAATTGATGCGGGAAACTGTGGGGGCGAAGTTCGGCGTCAAAGCGGCTGGCGGAATCCGCGACACGCAAACGGCGCTGACGATGATCGCCGCCGGCGCCAACCGGTTGGGCACTTCGTCAGGAGTGGCCATTGTTGCGGGTGTGGCGAGCAACGCCGGATCACAGCCCGGTTACTGAGTTCAGTGTCCCTCCCAGCTAAGGTGCTAAGGTATACTGTAAGGTGGGGCGAGGCTTATAGCCGAGCCGTTCCTCGATGGCATTGGCTCGGCTATAAGCCTCGTCCCACCTTCACTGACGCATCGACGAAACATCTGCTTGAGTCGAGAGTCATCGTACGCAAAATGTCCGCGTGCCGAAGCCCTGGTTGTTCGCTGCCTTGATGGCGGCGCTCGTCTTTCTGACCGCGTGTCCCAGTCCGCCGAAAACAGCTCCAAGAATCACCCCCTTGGGAACGACCTTGCCTCCGGCGCCGGCAGTTCAACCCTTGAAACTGCCGCCGCCGGAGGGTTCTTCAGGCACGAACGCCACCCGCCAGGTTGCACTGCGATTCTCTACGCCAACGCGAGCCGGGGGCGGCTTTCAGGCTGCGTCATCGAACGCGCTTCCTGCGGTGTCCACGCCAATCGACGTTGCAGACTCGAAACGTCCGGAAGCTCGATCGCTCCCCACCACCGGCTGGGTCGCGCTCGAAAACTGGAATCGCCTGAACGGCCTGGAAGCGCCGAAGCGCTTCGACAACGGCTGGGGAGCGACATTCCAATGCCGCAGCACCAACGGCGTGCTCTCGCTCACCATCGGCAGCCGCGTCGCGTACTGGAACGGGCTGGCGCTGGCATTGGGCTTTGTCCCGCAGTTGAGCGACGGCCTCCCGTTCCTCCACACGCTGGATTTGCGGAAGAATTTCGCGCCGCTGCTCGCTTCTTCGGGACCGAGATTGGATGGGCGTCGCATCGTTGTTCTCGATCCGGGCCATGGCGGCGAGCAAACCGGCGCCCGAAGCGTGCTCAAAACGGGGTTTGAAAAAGATTACACCCTGGACTGGGCACTTCGAGCGAAGCCGCTTCTGAATGCCAAAGGCTGGCGCGTCGTGTTAACGCGCACTTCGGATGTCGATGTGCCCATCGCCGAACGCGTGCGCATCGCCGAACAGGCGAACGCCAGCTTGTTCGTGAGCCTGCACTTTAACTCGGTCGATGCCCAATCGGCCCGGCCGGAGCACCACGGACTGGAGACTTACTGCCTGACCCCAACGGGCATGCCGTCCAATCTGGTCCGCCAGTTCAAAGACGTGCCTGCCATGATTTTTCCGAACAACGACTTTGACGAACAGAATCTTCAACTCGCCGTCCGCCTGCACCACGCCATGGTGCAACTGGTGGAACGGAACGATCGAGGCATCAAGCGCGCGCGATTCATGACGGTCTTGCGCGAGCAAAATCGCCCCGCCGTTTTGCTCGAAGGCGGCTACCTGTCCGACCCGGACGAAGCGCGCCTCATCGCCAGCCCTGCGTACCGTCAGAAGTTGGCGGAAGCGGTGGTAAAGGCGCTGGAGTGAACCGTTGCCAGTTGCCAGTTGTCAGTTTTCAGTTGCCAGTGGCGAGCGTTCTGGGCAAGAAAGGTCGCGAATTGCTAGCCGCCTGGAGGTGGACTGGCAAACGACATCAAACAATACATCAAGGAGGAAAATATGAAGATCATGCATTACCGAGACCTTATCGCCTGGCAAAAGGGGATTGACCTGGTAGTTGCCGTTTATGAGGCGACCAATCAGTTTCCGCAACGCGAGATATACGGATTGACCAGCCAGGTTCGACGCGCGGCGGTTTCGGTTCCGTCCAACATCGCGGAGGGCCAAGGCCGAAGAACGCCGAACGAGTTTGTCCGGGGACTCCGCGTTGCTCACGGTTCTCTGCTGGAATCCGAGACCCAGTTAATCATCGCCCAACGGTTAGGTTATCTCGATAATAGCCAGACCGAGAGCTTGCTCGCGCGAACGTCGGAAGTTGGTCGCGTCGTGAACGGTCTGATTAACTCGATTAGCTGACCACTGACCACTGACCACTGACAACTGGCAACTGACAACTGACAACTGACAACTGAAAACTCACATACTTGTCACCGGCGGCGCCGGGTTCATCGGATCGCATCTGGTCGAGCGGCTGTTGCGCGAAGGCAACGCCGTCACCGTCATTGACGATTGTTCAACCGGGAGCCTGGACAACCTCCAGGCGGTGATCTCCCACCCGGATATTCGTGTCATTCGCGCGAAGGTTTCCGAGTGCGGGGACCTCGACGCCGTCATCGCGAACGCCAGCTTCATCTTTCACCTGGCTGCGGCGGTTGGCGTGGAATTGGTGGTCCACTCGCCTATTCGCACGATTCAAACTAACCTGCACGAGACGGAAGTGATCTTGCAGGCCGCCGGCGCGAAATCCGTCCCTGTCCTGTTGACGTCCACTTCGGAGGTTTATGGCAAGAGCCAGAAGGCGGCGTTTAACGAGGAAGACGATTTGCTGATTGGGCCGCCTTTTCTGGGGCGCTGGAGCTACGCCTGTTCGAAGCTCATGGACGAGTTTCTAGCACTGGCCTACGCGCAGGAAAAAAGTCTGCCCGTGGTGATCGCGCGACTTTTTAACACTGTCGGCCCGCGACAGACTGGGCGTTACGGCATGGTCTTGCCCCGCTTTATCGCCGCGGCAAAGGCGGGCTTGCCCCTGAAAGTATTTGGGGACGGACAGCAGACTCGATGCTTTTGCTACGTCGTCGATACGGTGGAGGCGCTGATCCGCCTGCAACAATCATCCGAAGCCAGAGGGGGCGTCTTCAACATCGGCGGCACGGAAGAGATCCGCATCGGGGATTTGGCGAAGCTGGTCGTGCGAGTGTTGAAATCCAAATCACCAATTGAATTTGTTCCTTACAGCGAAGCCTACGCGGCTGGATTCCAGGACATGCAACGCCGAAAGCCCGTGGTCGAAAAGCTCCTTCGGACGGTCGGCTTCCAACCGAATACGCGTCTCGATCAGATCATCAAGTTGACTGCTTCCGCGAGGTGACAGTTAACGTTGGCAAGATGGTTCGCGCCAAGCTTACTGCTTGGTCCGTAGGATGGGCGACAAAGCTCGTAGCGCAGAGTTGCACTCTGCCGTATCGCAGAATTGCATTCTGCGGGGCGGCTCACGGTCCGAGCGCGCTGGGATTGGCTGGCGCCCTGCCGATTGCAAATCGGCGAGACAGCAGATTGGAAATCTGCGCTACGGTTCTCCGGTCGATCTGTCGTCAATCCCACGGTCTGCACAGTAGTTTCGGTGGGGACGCGTTCCGGACGCGTTCCACCGCGTCCCTGGACACTCCTTGGCGCGTGCGTTGAGCGGAGAGTGGAGGACGAGAAAACCTGGGGTCTCAGTAGTCCCATCGTCACTTTTCTGGCATTGGTCCGCCTCAAGGTTTAATTGGGGTCGGAGTGGAATCCGTCCCTACCGGATTCACTCGAAACAAAAAAGGCATCCTTGCGGATGCCTTTGTGAAAGCTAAGCCGGAAGTCCGGTTACTTCGGAGATTGACCAGGGAAAGCCAGCGTATTGTCGCTGTCGGAGGTCTTCAGTTGGTCCTTCAAGCGAGCCGTGCTGATCTGCTGCACGCTGCCGTCGCCCAGGGCCACGTCGCCTTGATTCTGGTGCAAATCCTTCGACCAACCAGCGCCGATGGTTGAAGTATGGTTCGTGCCGAGCTTGATAACCTGGGACTTGTCCATGTCGGTTCGCGCGATATGCGTGCCGCCGCCATTGGTGATGTTCCGGTCACCAGCGAGCAACGATTGCGGGCGCGTCTCATCGGCATCCTGTCCAACGAAGAAGCTCGTGGCCTTGTTACGCAAGAGTGTGAGATGCACCGTCCAGTTCGTGGCTTCGGTCTTCGATCCGTCCGCCGGGCAGACGATGATCTTCGGCGTGCTCAACTCGTTGGACATCGCGGCGTAGTGGCGCCAAACTTCAGGAATGGCGGTCGCACTGGCGGCGACGGCGAATTCGGAAGAGCCGCCTTCGTTGGTGCTGACGCTCATCGGGAAGCGGTCGCCATTATCGGTGGCGAAAATGCGGAAGGACAACCCGACGTTCTTCAGGTTGTTGACGCATTTGATGCGTTGCGCTTTGGCTTTGGCCTTGGCGAGCGCAGGAAGGAGCATACCGGCAAGGATGGCGATGATGGCGATAACGACTAACAGCTCGATGAGCGTGAAAGCCCCGACTTTGTATTTGCGGAAAACATGGTTCATAGTTTTTTCGGTTATTACTGGGTAACGGTCGCTGCACTCTAATCAAACGAATCAGAGTGTCAATTCTATTTCGGTAAAAAAGTATTTAGCGCGTCAGTGCCACGGAGGCGTAGCGCTGTTGAAACGTTAAATCGTTAAATGGGTTAAATAGGTTAAATGGGGGAGGTTTCGCCTGGCTCGCCGCAGCGTGGAGAATTGTCACGGCGCGCGCGAACGCCCGCTGACTGTGGTTCACCCGATCTCAACCACTTTTTTAACGATTTAACCTTTTAACCGATTTAACGCGAAGCAGTGCGCGTGATCATTTCCACGCAAAACGCGTGAAGATGACACATCCCCTTCTCATAGCAGCCAATTCGGCTGAATGAAATAAACGCCCAGGACACAGAGATTCACGTAAACAGCGGCCAGAACATCGTCCGCCGTCACGCCGTAGCCGCCCGGCAAGTTCTGCGCCTGCCGAACGGGCCACGGTTTAAGCACGTCGAATGCCCGGAACGCGGCCAGCACCCCGAGCACGGTCAGCCACTTCTCCGAACGAAAGAAAAATCCGGCGTCCGGCCAATGTCCGCTTTGGCGCCACGCCACGATGATCCAAATGGCGAAGCACGCCGGCACGGCAACGATTTCATCAAGCACGATGGAGCCGGGATCCTTTTGTCCCAATTCCTGTTCCGCCCTCCCCGTAACCAGGACGGACAGCCCAAAGCTAAGAATCAATCCCAAAGCGAAGAGGAGAGAATTCGCCGGCGAAATCAAGAAGGCGAACCAAGCCAATCCAAGCACCGACCCGATCGTTCCCGGCGCGACGGGTGATCGGCCGACGCCGAATCCCTGCGCGATGAAAACAACCAGCCGCTTCATGCGGAAAGGGCCGCGGTCTCGGGAAGCTTCCATGGTTTCGGAACCCTGCGCACAGGTCCCGAACAGGTAAGGACGCGTTCCACCGCGTCCCTGGAATCGCTCCTTCGATAACGGAGTAGAGTCAGGGACGGAGTGGAATCCGTCCCTACCGGAGCGTTCATAGATCCTTAAGGAAGAGGTTGCGGTTGCGGGAGAGATAAAGCGCTCCCGAAACCAGTGTCAACGCTACCGCAACCCATTTCGCCAGCTCCGCAAACGCTGGCACCCACCCGTGGAAAAGCCATTTGCCCCACTCACCCCATTCGGGATAGCTGGCCAGCACCAGCACCGAGATGATCGCGATGACTTGCGAGAACGTTTTATGTTTGCCGTAGCCTTCCGCGGCCAGAACGACTTGTTTCGATGCCGCCAGCAACCGCAAGCCCGTAATCGCCAGTTCGCGTGCCACGATGATCACCACCATCCAGGCGGCGACTTGCTCGCGCCCAACAAACGCGATGAAGGCCGAGCAAATGAGGATTTTGTCCGCCAGCGGATCCATCAAGATGCCGAAATCCGTAATGAGCCGATGGCGCCGCGCGATTCGTCCGTCAAGAATGTCGGTGACGCTGGCCACGACGAACAGGACGAGCGAGCACGTATTCGAGAAAGGAAAACTCCAGAAGACGACACCGAGGAAGGCGACCGTCAGGACCAGGCGTCCCAAAGTGAGCCGGTTGGGAAGGTTCATCTATAATCACCAGCAAGGCAGCACGGCAGACAAAGGCGTCAGGTGTTACAACAAGGTTAACTGGTTAAATGGGTTAAATGAGCTAAATGGGCAAATAGTCGATCGCTGCTTGCGGGCCCTCTGTAACTGATTACTGAATATTGATCACTGATTACTTTCTGCGGCCGGCTGCGCGATCAAGTCGTAATCGGTGTGGCCAACGACTTTGACATCCGCGAATTCGCCTAACAGCAACCGTCCGCGCACATAAACGCGGCCATCGATATCCGGCGCGTCCGCCTCGCCGCGGGCGATCAAATAAGTTCCCTTCAAGGCCTGGCCCGCCTTCTGGCCGCTGCGAATCAGTCCGTGTTCCCAGGACGAGACATTCGCCTTGTGAAGGTCGGCTTCCGTCGCCTTGCGTTCGACGAGCACTCGAATCTCGCGCCCGACAAAGGACTGCGAAACGGCGCGGGCCACGCGCAACTGCTCGGCCATGGCGCGGCGGCGGCGCTGCTTTTTGATCCGTTCCGGCACCTGACTCATCATGCGGGCGGCCAGGGTTCCGTCCTCCTTCGAATACGTGAACACGCCCAGACGCTCAAACCTCGTTTCGCGGATAAAATCCAACAGCGCTTCAAAATAAGCCTCGGTCTCGCCCGGGAATCCGACGATGAAAGTCGTTCGCAGCGCGATTCCCGGCACGCCGGCCCGGATTCTGGCGATCAGGTCGCGAATATATTGCTGCGAAGTTTCGCGGCGCATCCGTTCCAGCATGTTGTCGTGGATATGTTGCAGCGGCATGTCCACGTAGCGCGCGACTTTCGGGCATGCGGCAATCGTGCGGATCAATTCGTCGGTCCAGTGCGCCGGATGGGTGTAAAGCAGCCGGATCCAGAATTCGCCCGGCAAATCATTCAGCGCGCGCAACAAGGTACACAAGGTCGCCGCGCCGACGGGCAAGGCACGGGCCGCGGCTTTGAAATTATCCGGCGCTGCGATGGAGCCAATTCGATTGGGGCGCAAATCCAGGCCGTAGTAAGTGGAATCCTGCGAAATCAGATTCAGTTCTTTGACGCCATCCGCGATTAGACGCCGGGCTTCCTCAACAAGATCGCGTTGGGGCCGGCTGCGGTGCGAGCCGCGCATCCTTGGGATCGTGCAAAAACTGCAAGGATGATTGCAGCCCTCCGCGATTTTGACGTAGGCAAAGTGCCGGGGGGTAAGCCGAAATCTCGGCGTGGCGTAATCCGGAATGTATTTCGGGCGCGGTTGAACAGCAACGAGGGCTTCGAGAGGGATGGCAACGCGCGATGTATGCGCGAACCCGCCTTCCGCTTTCATCGACGCCGCACCAACCGCGATTTCAGAACGCCCCGTTTTCCTACTCCTAATCCCCTCGAGGTCGTCCCCTCGTCGAGTAAGCTTAGGGGTAAGCTTAGGAGTAGGATTAAGATTAGGACTGGGAGTGAGAATCCCGGCCTCCGCTTCCTGAAGCCGGGCCATTCGCCGGGCCAAAGCCGCGCGGACCACTTCCGAAATCTGCGCCACTTGATCGATCCCGATGAACGCATCGACTTCGGGCAGCAACTTCGGCAATTCCTCTCGGAACCGTTGCGGCAAACAGCCGGACACGATCAATCCCTGCCCCGGATTTCTCGCCTGGCGCAACGCATCGGATTCCAGGATCGCATCGACGCTCTCCTCCTGCGCAGAGTCGATGAACGAGCAAGTGTTGACGATCACCACATCGGCGTTCGCCGCGTTGTTGGTGATTTCAAATCCGTCTTTGATCAGCGAGCCGAGCATCACTTCGGCATCGACCAGGTTTTTGGCGCAGCCGAGCGACACGAGGCCGACGCGAATTGGATCAGCGTTGTCGAAAGTTTTCGTCACTGGGCCGGGAACTTAAGGGATGCGATTGGCGGAAGGCAACCGTAATGCGCAAAACGTAAAACGTAATGCGTAAAACGCAACTTCACGCACGTCTCACGTCACTTACGTTTTACGTTTGACGTTTGACGCTAACTCATTCGTTTGGCCGGGGGAGCGGCAGCACCTCGCCGACATTGGTTCGCGGCGGCTGATAAAGTCCCGGCCCCAGTCCGGAGAGCGGGTCTGCGGTCTGGTATCGCTGCCAGGCACGATAACTCCAGAATCCCAGAGCCAGAATCAGCGCCCCTCCGAACAGCACGATGACGAGTTGCCAGTTCAGCTTGGACGCCCAAAGCATGACCGCGTCAACCAGTCCTCGCGGGCTTCCGGCCAGGCTTGAAGGTTCGCTGAACTCCTTCGTAGCCGAGAGTTCGGCATCCAGGTCGGCCATGACCTTGGAAGTGTCGAGCTTGAGTAAATTGGCGTAACTTCGAACGAAGCCCTTGATATACACGGCGGCGGCGAAGACCCGGTAGTCTCCCTCCTCCATGGCCCGGACATGATCCGTTCGGATTTTCGTCGCAGCCGCGACGTCGCAAACGGTCAGTTTGCGTTTTTCTCGCGCTTCCCGAAGTTGTTCGGCGACGCTAGCCATTCGTTTCTTAGTAACGGTTTTGGCGCTGCTTTGCCAATCTCCGAACCGTCCACGTTGCCCGCGACAGTAAGCTTCTATCAAAGGCGCGACAAGAGTAATCCGGTAATCGAGTCCGCCACTGGTGGGGCGGAGCTCCGTACGTGGTAGGGACGGATTCCACTCCGTCCCAAATCAGACCTTGAGGCAGACTACCGCCCAGGAGGAGACGATGGGCCAACGGAGGCTCCTGGTTTTTCCGTTGTCCGTCTCTCCGTTCAAGGGACGCCACAAGGATTAATCAGGGATGGAGTGGAATCCGTCCGTACCGACACTAACCACATACGGCAGACCGGCAGGACTGCCCTACCGCTTTTGTAGGCGTTTCAGGCCACTAACCCGGGAGGCAGCCAGAATTCGGACAGGCTGTCTGTTTGCCCGTCCACATTTGAGACACGCTCAGAGTTGGCAAACTCTGAGAGGCACGCGAGAGCAGTGTTTGCGAAACCTCCACAGGCCGAGATGCTTGCTAGACACATCGGCTGAAACCTGATAGATTCGGACTGGCTTCCCGGATTGGCAGGAACGTAAGATGCAAAGACACAAATCCGGATGAAACAGCTTATGGAGCAACCCTCGGAAACTGTGCCCCAGGTGCCTCCGGCCCGGCTCCACCGAGCGGCGAACGTTGCTGTTCGTCTCGGTTAGTTGCCGTTCAACCCAGTCGGAAGCCGACAATCTCACGCTCATCCAGCGTCACGCCACTGTCGTTCGAGATCTGTTGGTGAAGATGAAAGGGGGCGAAGAGATCGGCCGGTTTGGCGATTCCTTTTTCATTCAGTTCAATCAATCCGAGGTCGCTCTCCGCTTCGCCCTTCAGCTTCAAGCGAACATCCGGGCCTGACGCGCCCCATCTTCAACGAATTGAGGCTGTCCACCAAGAAAGACGACCTGAAGCCCTTCGGCGTTTTTGCCTGGTTTGACCACGGCCCGTGTGAAATCGCTGGCGTCGAGACTCCCGTGGAAGTCTGCGAAATCCGAGAGGGCACCGAAGGAGGAGATAACCCTCCGTCCGGGCTGACGCGCGCCTCCGCTCGGAATGCCGAAGAGGAAACCGCCGTCTGGGGCTGGCGGCCTGGCCCCGGCTCTGCGATTCCCGGAACCCGATTCGCGTTGGAAGAAAGATTTGCCGACGGCCGTTTTGGCGAGGAATGGATTGGCGGCGAACCCAACGTCAAAGAAAAGCGCCTGTTCCAATTCTGCGATGGGGTGGGCCGCGTGGCGGGCGATCTTCGCGCCGCGATCAAGGAGCGCGAGGCACGCGTCGGAGCGCAAGCCCAGACCAGCCGGCGCGAGATGATCCAGAAGATTGTCATGATCTCGCTGTCGGTTGTGGCTTTCCTCGCGATCGCGATTTTCGGGCCGAAATATCTGCGGCGGCGACGACAAAAAGCGCAAGAGGAACTCAAACGAAAACCAGGCAGCAAGACCTCGGGCAAGGAAGATGCGGCCAGGCTAACCTGCGAAGAATCCCGCGGTGGCAAAGCGGATTCAGGAGATCAAGGAGAAGCCGAAGGCGGATCCACAACGCATAGCCGCCCGGCCGGCGCGGTGCGGGAAAAGAAGAAGGAAGAAGCGAAAGAATCCGCGCAAAGTTTTTTCAACTTGATCGTGCTCCCCATCGCCCTGGTGATCATCCTGGGCACGGTGCTTCAGCAATTCGGCCCGAAGCTGAAGAAACTCATCCACAAGCCTCCGCCCCCTCCGCCGCCGGAGGAATAGTCCGGCCTTGTTCACTTCGTTGGCTTCTGAGTTTTTAACAAAAGGCAACGAAGAGAACAAAGAAGTCGGAGAATTGGTGCACCCGCTTTCCTGGACTGAGATCTTTGTTCCCCTGAGGCGTGAAACTCTGTCGGAAACGCTTCAACACTCCACGCCTCAAACGCTCCACACTCCGTTCACCGCTCTCCGTACGGCTTGGTCCCGACGCCGGTGGTCATCCAGCTTTCGTGCAGCGCGTCCGAGGTGCGTTTGGCCGTGACCCATTCCGCGTGGCCGTCTGCGAAACCCCAGTTCCAGCCTTTCGCTCCATGATTGTTGATCGGGTCCGGCGAATTGTTGGCGTCGTCCGGAATGCGCTCCAGTCCATCGTCCGCATCCAGGACTATGACTATTTTCGTTGGGGCAAAGGCCGTGGTGGTCGGGTTCTTCCGAACCCCGTTCAAGTGTTCACGCTCGAAAATGCCAAAGAACTCATAGCTATGGCCGCCTTTGTTGTATTCGCGGTCGCCATGCGAGGTGACTCCCAGGTCGATGATTTCACCCAGGCGGTTCGTCACATTCTCTCGGACGATGTTCTTGGTGTTCGGACACACGAAGATTTTCGTTGTGGAAAGGTATCTCGGATAGAAGGAGAGTGGCGCTTCGTCACTGCCGATGGTAGCGGTATTGTAAAAATATCCCGGATAATCATCGCTGTAGAGGTGCGCCGCGAACATGATCTGGCGCGTGTTATTCTGGCAACCGATGCGGCGGGCCTTCTCTTTGGCCTTTGCGAGGGCCGGCAACAGCATGCCGGCCAGAATCGCGATGATCGCGATCACGACGAGCAACTCGATCAACGTGAAGGCTCGTTTCCAACGTCCGGTAGGGACGCATTCCACTGCGTCCCACTTTAGACCTTGAGCCAAATGGCCGACAGCGTGCGGGACGATGGGAACACTGAGGTCTCGGGTTTTCTCCGCGTCCGGCTCCCGTTCGATGAGCTTGGCGGGGAATATCAGGGACGCGGTGGAACGCGTCCTTACCGAGCTAGCCATTCGTTTCGTCACGTTCGTTTGCATTCAAGCCTCCGATCTTCGGGTTAACGCCCACGGCTTAGCCGATAGAAAGTCGCGCGGGCGCCCGCGGGAAGCGGCGTGGTCCATTGCCCGCCGGTCTGGTCGCGGGCCATCACGGTCCACGACCCCGAAGCCAGCGTCGTGGAAGTTTCGACGGCGTAAGGCGCGCCGCCTGGATTCGAAACCTCCAGGACGAGATTCCCGCCGGAGAGCGAAACTTTGCTGATGCGCAGGTCACCGCCAGCGGCGCCGCGCGTGGGCAAACCGTAAGCGCGCGCGTAAAGGAAATGTGCGTCCGACATACCCCAGGCGGTCAACCCAAACCGGTTCGTGGCACCCGCCGCGGGTCCCGTCCAGCTCCACGTCCGAACCGAGCCCGGATCATCAACGTTTCGGGCCGACATGCGAAACTCCCCATTGTTGTTGGCGAACTCCACGGCGAACGGGCTGCCATTTCGAAACACAAACGTGTTGTCCCCCACAAGGATATCTGACCAGACTCCAGCCGACTTCCGGCTCACGCTCACGCCTTGCGGCACCCGCGTATTTCCGGTCGCCTCGCTCACGAAGAGCACGCGCGAGTAATTGTTCGTGTCCTGAAAATCATACACGAAGCCGAGGCCATCGTCGTCGAACGGGTGAAAGCCGAGTTCGAGGAAGTAGTTGGGCACTCCGGGCGGAGGCGCCAGCAGAATGGTGCTCTCGCCATTGGCCTTCGGTTGATTGACCGTTCCGGTGGTGGCGGTGCTGTAGTTCGACAGTTCCATGATGGTTCCGTGCGCGCTGACTTGCCAGTTGCCGGCGGGAGTTCCCGTCACGGGCCGCGTCCAACCGGGCGGCAATTGCGGCAACGACGGACTGGCTTGCCAGATGGGAAACTGGCTCCAATCCTCGCGAAATACTTCAGTGCCGCCCGCCGTGATCACCACACTCTCGATGAGGACGCCGGCGTTGACCGGATTCTCCGGCGTCAACGATCCACCGCTTTGCCCCCAATCCCCGATGCCAAACCGGCCCGTCGTCAACTGGTCGTCGGTGAAGCGAATCACGACTTCGGAGGCCGCCAGCCAGTTCGGCGGCGTGGCTTTGGCATCCCAACCCACAACGCGCACTTCAAAATTCGAGCCTTGCGCAGTGACGGTGATGCGCACGCGTTTGTAACCGGCGCTGTCCGGGGGATCGGTCGCGATCGTGGCATCGCGGGCGAGGTCGGCAAACTGGCCGTTCACGCGCCGTTGGATGGAAACGCCATAGACTGGCCGCGCCGGGACATCGTTGTTGGCCTCGCCCAGGATCGTCACGCGATACCAGTTGTTCTCGTCTTTGTAGCGGAAATAAACGCAGTTGCCGTCGTTATCGCCCACGCTAAAGACGGTTTGAGCCGTGAAATCGTTCCAGGCCGGATTCCAAACATTCGTCCGGATGATCAGACGCGACCCTTCAAAGCTGGCGTTGTCCACGAAGAAACCTGCGCCGAGGAAATTCGTGTCGTTCGCGTTCCGGAAGTCGTTGCTGTTTTCCCACGCGCCTTTGAAGCCGCGCCCGAAATCCCGGATCGCCCATTGACCGGGCAACGCCGGATCGCGCTGCACGTTTTCCCAGCGCGACGACAGACCATCCGATGCCACGAGTGCTTCGGCGGTATTCGGATCAGTGCCGCGTTGGTACTCGACCAGATTGCTCTTTCCGTCCTTGTCCGCGTCGCCATCCGCCGCGGCCGTGAAGCCGCCGAAGTTAGATTGCTCCCATTTGTCCGGGAGTCCGTCGTTGTCCGAATCGGCTTCGAATCGCGCGGTAATGGTGTAGGGACGGTTCAATCGCAGATTCAGCGTGCGCTCCGCCGAAGCCAGATCGCCGGACCAACCGGCGAAAACGAATCCTGGATTGGCCTGCGCGGTGACAACGACGTTCGTTCCTTCCGGCAGCCAGTCGCCGGTCGGCGCCGTGACTTGTCCGCCCGCGCCGGCGGTGGCCGCGAGTTTGACTTCCGTGCGCCAGATCCAGGTCAAACCGGAAATGTCGTTCAGCGTGAAACTTACACTGGAAGCCGTGCCGTTCGCGGGAACGGACCCAAACCCCGTCCAACCGGTTACCACACGCCGCACGCCGGGCAGGTCCTCAACCGGACTGGCCACAGACGCCGCGACTGTCGAGCCCGGTGGGAAGGCCTGGAGTCCCGTGCCGGGGTTTGGCGCGCCGAAGGCAGAGTTCACCTGGAGCGGCACGCCGTCGATTCCCTGAACGCGCACGAAATCAAATTCCGTCCGCGACATGCCCCAACTGAAAAGCCCGATCTTACCATTCGCCACCGCAGCTCCGGTGAGATCGAATGGCCCGTAAGAAAACGATTGCGCGGTGCCCGTCGGATTGCTGACGAGCAAGATTTGCAGCCGATTCCCCAGCACCGCCGCCGTGATGTCGTAGGCCACATTGTTTGGCGGACTGAACTTGACGGGGTTGTCGCGATAGACCTCTTCAAAGACACCATTGACCACTTTCTGAATCGAGAGACCTTGCGGCGGACCGGTCGCTGAATCCTGCGCTCGCAGCGCGACGCGGTAGAAGTTCTTCTCGTCCTTGTACCGCAGGAGAATGCCGTGTCCGTCATCGTCCGCCGGAATGATCCGCGCGGTCATGACGTAGTTGGACCAAGTGACGTTTCCGGCGATGACGGAAGGCGCAGCGAAATCAATGGCGCCTTCGGCATCATTGCCGCCAAACGAGTCGCTGTTCTCGTGCAACGTGCCCAGGGCATTCGGCCCCAACGCCAGCGACCAGATCGGCCGTCCGCCGTTGCCGCTGCCGGAATCCAGTCCGCTGCCATCGGTCCGCGGAGGCACGACGGCTGTCCAATTCGTGAGGGCATTCGGGTTGCCGACAATTTTGACCGGATCCAAGGTCGGATTTTGAATCCGAAACGCGCGCAAAGCCGTCCCGCTCATGCCCCAGACAACCAGGCCGACGCGGCCATTCACCGGGCCTGGGAGCGGTTTCGATTCCACGAGTTTGTATTCGGTTTTGGCGCCGTCCGGATCGTCCAGCACCGTCAGGCTGAACAAATTATTGCCCGTCACCGCGATCGTGACGTCGAAGGGTTGATACTGAGTGTTGAAAAATGATTCGACGTGGTCCGGCGTGCCGTGGCCGAAGAGGTTGGTCGCAACGTTGCTGACTTTGCGGTCCACGTTCCACCCGTTCCACGGATAACCCGGCACGGTTCGGCGCTGGCGAGTAAAGGTGACGCGATAAAAGTTGTTGGCGTCCCGGTATCCAAAGATAAGGCCGAACGCGTCGTCGTCGCCCGCGGTCAGACGCGCCTTGTAGGTGAAATTGGTCCCGGCGTTGGCATCATTGATTAGCATCACCGCCGTGGCGCTGGGCGAGGCGTCCGCGGCATCCGTGTAAATGTTGCTCTGTTCGAGGAAGGACTCGCTGACGATGTCGTATTGCCAGCGCAGCGGGCCATCCAGGTAATTGGCGGTGGGCTGCACCGCGGTCCAGCCCGGAATGCCGCGATTGAAATCGTCTTCAAAGAGGAGCACGGCCGGGGCGGAGCGAGCGGTCGGAATCGCGAAGAATGCCGCGCAAAGGCAAAGCGCTGAGAGAATGTTTCCTGGCAATCTCTGAGCCGATGTTCCGACCACGGATTTCACAGATTTCGCGGATGGAGATGCGATCGCATCGGCGTTTTATCCGCGAAATCCGCGGTAGAATCAGGTTTGCGGCGAAGTTGAACGAAGAAGGAGCGCGTTGTCATAGGTCAGTTTCTGATTTGGCTCATCGGTTCGCCTGGCACACGAGGCAGGCAACTCAAATACAACAATTGTCCCGGGCTGAGCAGGCGAGTTTTCCGATTGATTGCACGCAGGCTAGACATCGCATGGGCCTGTGTCAATCCGACGGAGCGCCGGGTGCGATTTAAGTGTCGGTCAGCGACTCCGATTGACTTCCCTCTCTCCCCGCGAGGAACGAGGGGGAGAAAGTTGGAGAGAGGGTTGCTTGGAAACATGAGAAGCGATCCAACGCTCCTCCTCTCCCCAGCCCTCTCCTCCCTTCGGGAAGAGAGGGAGAAGACCTCGTGGACCGACAGTTTTAATCGCACTCAGCGCGCGTTACGGTTTCATGAAACGATGCAACTTCAGATGCCCAAGTTCGAGAGCGTCAGACAGATTCGGTTCACAATCTCGACGAGCTTAGGATGGGAATTCTCGAAGCCGGTGACCGAGGCGGACAGGCCGTCGAGGGCCAGCCTGGTCAACTGCGGGTTCTTTTCGTCGCGCATCGCTTCGTGAGTCGAAACGTTCGTGAAGCCCGCGATGCTCTGCGCCTGTTCCCCGTGCGTCCGGGAAAGCTGTTCGATTTCGGATTTGAGCGTGGAAAGCAAGTCGAGCAGTTCGGCCTTGTTCTCTTCCTTGATCGACTCCGTTTTCCGGAGCCGCTCTTCAATTTCAACAATCGTTTGCCGGATCATATCCGTTTCAGATGCTGCGACAACATAACCGAGTTTAGCGCATCCGAAAAGCCCGCATCCCTGCCGCGAACAGGCCCTTAATGCCGTGGGGAATGGGAGGGATCGGCGGAATGGGATTGCCGTGAGCGGTGTACTCTGAACAGGAGCAACCAGAAGAGCGATGGCCAACAACTTCAGCTCCTTCCCATGAACCGTCGGTTCGGACCGCGGCCTTTAGGCCGCTTCAGCCCTCGACTGTGGAGAGTGCGCGGAAGCAGCCTGAAGGCTGCGGTGCGCGCAGTTCTCGGTTCACGGGCAGTGGGCATGGTTCTAAGAACCGTGGAAGCTTCCTATGAATCCCCCATCCCAATTCTGGGACACCACTTCGCATGAAAGTTACGCCCCTTGGAATTCAACGACTTGCTACTACTTTCAGGGGAAACCGTCTCCCCGATCGTGGCCTTTAGCCCGCTTCAACGCCGACGATGAAGAGTGCGTGGAAGCAGCCTAAAGGCTGCGGTCCGCACGGTCATGTGGCCCATTTGTGGATTGCGTCGTGACGCTTGAGCCTGTACCGCTAGGCACAAAGCTGTATGCGGATGATTGGCCATCTTCAGAATGAAGCGCACGCGCGCACGTTCGGCGACTACCTCTATGTCCAGGGGATCAGGAACCAGATCGAAGCAGAGCGGGACGGATCCTGGGTCGTCTGGGTCGAGGGCGAAGACGACGTGAATCAAGCGCGCGTCCTGCTCAACGGCTTTCTCTCTCGGCCCGATGACACGGAATATCGCTCCGTGGCCAAACGCGCGACCGAGCTTCGCGAAAAGGAAAAGGAACAGGACGAAGCGGCCGCCCGGAGATACATCAACGGGGCGGAACTATTGCGCTCCCAGGAATCGTACAGCATGGGGCCGGTGACCATGACATTGATTGGCATCAGCGTGCTGGTCTGGGCGGCAATGGAGTTCGGCGGCGACAAAGATTTCTGGAATTTCCTGTTCATCAGCGAATACGACGCCGACGGCATTCTGGCGCGTTTGCGCTACGGATTGCCCGAGATTCGGCACGGCCAGGTCTGGCGCGCCATCACGCCGATTTTCATGCACGCGCCGATGGTGCCGTTTCCGGGGTTTCTGCACATCCTGTTCAATATGCTCTGGATGAAAGATCTCGGCAGCATGGTGGAGGCGCGCCAGAGCCCCTGGCGGCTCGGCCTGCTCGTCCTGGTGATCAGCGCCGGCTCGAATCTCGCTCAGTTCTTCGTGAGCGGCCCGAACTTTTACGGGATGTCCGGCGTCGTGTACGGCTTGCTGGGTTACATCTGGATGAAAGCGCGCTTCGATCCCGCGTCCGGCTATTTCATTCACTCGTCGATCGTCGCCTTCATGCTGATCTGGTTTGTGTTTTGCCTGACCGGCATCATGGCCGTGGCCAACACCGTGCACGGGGTCGGACTGGCCATCGGCGTCCTCTGGGGTTTTCTTGGATCGATGGGGCGATCTCGGAAAGTGCGGTAGGTGCGGTGGGGACGGATTCCACTCCGTCCCTGATTAATCCTTGCGGCGTCTCTTGAAGGGAGAGACGGACAACGGAAAAACCAGGAGCCTCCGTCGGCCCATCTTCTCTTCCTGTGTGGCGGTCTGCCTCGAGGCTTGATTTGGGACGGAGTGGAATCCGTCCCTACCGCCACTCCAAGGGCAGGCTGGAAAACCTGCCCTACTTTTCACTGGACGATGATGCGGTAGAAGGTCAGCGCGCCCGCGACGGCTTGCGGATCCTGGATATCCACAATGCCCGTCACCGGAACGGGCGTGATCGAAGTCCAGTTCACCAAGTCGGCGGAGGACTCAACGGTGGCGGTCTTTCCAGCCGGAATGCTCAAGCGGAATTGGAATCCGGCCACCGGATCGAAACGCGCGTCGGAAACGACTTGCTGGACGGTCAACACCGCCAGGTCGCTCACGACCGAGCCGCCCGCGTTGCTGACAGTCACCGAGTAAACGCCCGTGTCAGCGACCTGGGCAACGGCCAGCGCCAGCGTGCTGTTGGTCGCGCCCGGAATGGCCGCGTTATTCTTGAACCATTGGTAGCTCAAAGGCCCGGCTCCGGTCGCCGTCACGCTGAAGGACACGTTGGTTGCCCCGGCGAAAACAATCTGCCCGACCGGTTGTTGGGTGATGACCGGCGCAGCCCCGATGGTCAAAGTGGCAGGTTTGCTTTCGACAAACTCCGTTCCGCTGGCTACGGCCACCGTGTATTGCCCGGCGTCGCCTGGCTGGACGTTGGAAAGGGCAAGATTGGCTGAGGTCGCTCCGGGAATCGCGACGCCGTCTTTGCGCCATTGAAAGGCCAGAAGCGCCGGCCCCCCAATGCGCACGCTGAAGATGGCGCTGCTTCCCGCAGTGACGGTCAGGCTTTGAGGTTCCTCAAGAATCGTCAGCGGGATGCGAAGGTCCAGCCTCGCCCGCGGACTGGCCACGGAATCCGAGGCGTTGCTCACCAAGACGGTGTACTCACCGACATTGGCCGCCCTGACATTATTGATCGTCAGCGTGGCGTTCGTCGCTCCGGGGATATCGACCCCGATAAACCGCCATTGATAGCTCAGTGGCGGAGTGCCAACGGCGGTGACCGCGAAGGTCGCGGAGCCATTCAAAGCCGCCACCTGATCGACGGGCGGCACGGTGATGGCTGGCGCCTGGTTGATGCCCAGAAAAGCAGCGGGGCTTTCGATGGTGCTCGCCGGGTTCTGCGCCACGACCGTGTAAGCGCCCGCATTGGCAGGCTGAACATTCGGAATCTCATATGTGGCGTTGGTCGCGCCTGTGACGCTGACGCCGTTGAAACGCCATTGATAGGAAATGGGCGGGGTCCCGCTCGCAGCCGCGATGAAGGTCGCAGTATTGCCGGGCTTGACCGTCTGGCTCTGCGGCGCCAGCGTAAAAGACAAAGGCACATTGACGGAAAGGCGCGCCACGGCGCTCGTGCTCGATCCCGCGAAATTGGAAACCACGACCTGGTAATCCCCGACGTCCGCCAGCTTGACGCTGAGCAAGCCCACCGAACTATTCGTCTCCCCGCGAAGGGGCAGACCATCTTTCTGCCATTGGTAGTTGATCTGGGAAGCAACCCCGCTCAGCGCGCTGGATGGATCTGTCGCCACGACAAATAAGGCCACGGATTCTTCCAGTGCCTTCGCTTGAGATTGAGGCTGCGCCGTGATGGCCGGCCCGGTGCTGAATAGATAGCTCAATTTAACCGTGCCGGTCGCGCCTTTGACGCCATCGACCGCGACGTAATAGGCCGTGCCTTGCTTGACGTTCACCGTCAGGGCGCTCGTCTTGCCATCGGCGCCGCTGTTATTATCGCAGCCTTCAAGCTTCAAACTGGCGAAATCCGTGCCCGGCCCGGTGTACACCGCCAGCACCGTGTCGAAATTGCTGCCTTCGGTGCTGATGCGCACCGGCCCGTTGGTCACCGCCAGGTAAACAAACCACTGGGAAGCGCCGCCAATGACATCGCAATGGTTCGGTTCGCCTTGCTCTTTGGTGGCCCCGAAAGTGTTGAACACTTGCGAACCGGAATACCCGCGCGCCACCGAACCGCCCGCGTTCTTGATGAAATCGCCGGACAGGGACTGCAATTGCTGTCCGCCGGTCAAAGACGGTGCGCTCTTGAATTTATCGACCGCGGACGAACCGGTCGTGCCGACCTGAACGATGGCGGGCAAGCTCTCGATCGAAACCGGATTTTGTCCCGGAGGATTGGCCGTGATGCGCACCGTGTACCTCGCGGCATCGGTGTCGCGCACGCTGGGGATCGTGTATTGGTTCTGGGTCGCGCCCGGAATGGCTGTTCCATTGTTCAACCACTGGTAAGTCAGCGCATCTCCGCGCGCTTCTACGCGGAGAGTGACCGGCTGGCCCGAGGTCACAGTTTGGACCAGCGGTGGCGCCGAGGTAATCTCCGGTAGCCTTTGCGCGGTTTGCTGGAGTTTGAAGCCCACGACGATTTTTCCGGCGGCGCCGCCAAACCCTCTCACGCGGACGAGATAACTTGTGCCTTGCTGAGCGTTGAATCTTACTTCGCTGGCGAAGAAGCCGCCCCGGTCATCGTCCGCCGCCACTTCCGTCAAGTTGGGGGCAACTCCGGTAAACACCGCCAGCTCCGTGTCGAACGTGCTTCCCACCGTCGTAAACGTCACAATACCGCTCTGAGGGGCGCGCCACGAAAACCATCGTTCTTCACTGGCGCGCGCCGGAGCGTTTTTGCGCGCGACCTGGCCGCCAGCAGCACCTCCTTCGTTGCTGCCGCCGTCAAATGATCCTTCCGAAGACTCAACGGGAGCGGGCGGATTCTGCGCCGAGTTACTCGATTGGATCGGAGGCAAGATAACGGCCAGCGTGGCGGGGTTGCTCGTGAGAGCGCCGCCTGGATTGCTGACAACGACGTTGTATGTGCCTTGATCACCTGGCTGGACGCTGGAAATCGTCAAGCTCTGGCTGGTCGCTCCGGAAATGTTTATGCCGTTCTTTTGCCACTGGTACGTCAGCGGTGAATCCCCCGAAGCGGCGACTGTAAAGGTCACCGTGGCGCCGAGGTTGACGCTCTGGCCTGCCGGGTGGGTCTGGATGGAAGGCGGGCGAATGACCGTCAAGAACGCATTGCCGCTGATTACTTCTCCGGCCACGTTGCGCACTGCCACGCTGAAGTTTCCGGCGTCCGTTTCCTGCGCACTGGCAATCACCAGGCTGGGGCCAGTCTGCCCGGGTATATTCTGTCCTTCAAAGCGCCATTGATATGTAAGCGGACGCGTTCCGGCCGCCACCACGCTGAACACAACAGAAGCGCCGTTGGTCGCGCTTTGGCTTTGGGGTTGCGTCACGATGGTCACACCCTGGTTCACCACCAGCGTGGCCGGGTTGCTCACCACCGGGCCGGCGGCGTTCGCCACCACGACCTGAACCGCTCCCGCGGATGTCGCCTGGATATTGCTCAGGTTAAGAGTCGCATTGGTCGCCCCCGGAACATCGACGCCATTGACGCGCCATTGGTAGATGATGGGCGCCGTGCCCGTCGCCGTGACGGAAAAAGCCGCGGTCCCTCCAGCGTTGGCGGTCTGGTTTTGCGGGTGTTGCGTGATCGTGACCGGAGCCAAAACGTCCAGCCTGGCGCCGGAACTGACCGCAGTTCCGGCAGCGTTGCTCGCCACGGCAATGTACTCGCCGACGTTCCCGGCCTGGACATTGGGAATCGTCAGGGTTGGCCCGTTAGCTCCGGCAATTTCAGTTCCAGGAAGGGCCGCGAGTCTCCCGGCAGAGAGCAGCGACACGCTGCGGCCGCCGCTCGGACTGGCCGGTCCCGCCGCACTGGCGACAAACCGCCAGCGATACTGGATCGGCTCCGTGCCGCTGACACTGACGGTGAAAGTCACGCTGTCGCCCGGCTTCCCGGTCTGGCTTTGAGGCTGGCGCGAAAACGCGGGAGCAGTGGCCACAGTCAGCGTGGCTGCGGCGCTATTGGTCGAACCCGCCGGATTGCTCGCCACGACCGAGTATCGGCCCGCATTGGAGATTCGGACGTTCTGCAAATTCAACGCCGCGCCTGTCTCGCCTGGAATATCCACACCGTTGAACTGCCATTGCAGTCGCGGCGGAGGAACGCCCGCGACCTGGACCGTGAACGTGACATTCGTTCCCTCCACCACCGTCTGGCTCTGGGGTTGTTCGGTGAAGGAAGCCACCGCGTTGACGATCAGTTCCGCGCCTTGACTGTCCAGGAACGCGCCGGATTCATCGGAAACGCGCACGGAATAAACTCCCGCCTTCGTGACGTCCACGTTGAGAAGCACCAACGACGGGTTGGTTTCGCCCGGCAGATCCGCGCCCTTGAAACGCCATTGATACTGAATCCTGCCGCGGCCCGTTGCCGTCACCACCAGCGTGACGTTGCCCCCCGCCAGGACCGCCTGGCCAATGGGCTGCTTGGTGATGCGCAGCAGTTCGATCACTGATAGCAACGCGTCGGCGCTGGTAACGCTCGTGATTCGATTCCGAACGGCGACGGAATAAGCGCCGGCATGGTTGGTCTGGACGTTCGACACCGCATACACCGAATTGGTCGCGCCCGGAATGTCCGCTCCGTTGAATCGCCATTGATAGCTCAAAGGCTGGGAACCCGTCGCGATCACGCTGAACGTGGCGAGGCCGCCCGCCACCACTTCCTGCTTGTCCGGCTGCCGGGTGATCACGGGTGGCAAGGCATTCACGGCAATCTCGAAAGTCGTCCCTGCGCCCGCGCCCGTATTCTCTTCCACTCGGACCGTAATGGTGGCGGTGCCGGTCTGGTCCTTCGCCGGCGTAATCGTCACTGTCCGATTCGTGCTTTCACCCGTGAACACGATGTTCGCCACTGGAATTAGCGTCGGGTTTGAGGAAGTGGCAAAGACTCTTAAGTTCGCAATCGGCGTGTCGGGATCACTGATCGTGAACGCGATGGCCGGCGTAGGCCGGTTTTCCGGGGTGGTCTGATTCGAGATTTGCGTAATCGTCGGAGGCAAGTTGACGCCGGCGCGAATCACGATGCGGAAGCTTTTGGTGTCGCTCAGAGGCGGCACTCCGTTGTCGGTAACGCGGACGCTCACCACGTTGGTGCTCGGCGGCAGCCCGGGCGCTGCCGCAAACGCAAAGGCGCCCGTCGCGCCATCAATCGTCGCTTCTCCGGGCGCGCCCGGATCCAGGCTGTAGGTGAGGAGGTTGGCCGGCAAATCCGCGTCCGTGGCGCGCGCCGTCAATCGCACGGTTTCGCCGACGACGATGGGTTGGTCCGGGATCACCGCCAACACCGGGGCGACGTTCGCTTCGGTGACGACGATGGTCACATCTTGCGCGGCGCGCACCGGAGGCGTGCCGTTGTCGGTCACGCGCACGTTGATCACGTTCGTGCTGGGGCCTTGCGCTTCGGTCGGTGTCCAGGTGAACACGCCGGTCGTGGGGTTGATCGTGGCGCCGGGGGGCGCGCCCGGAGCGAGACTGAACGCTAAGATTTGGGCAGGCTGGTCAGGGTCGGTCGCGCTCGCAGTAAACGTCAATGGGCTCCCTTCCGCGATGGTTTGATTCGCAATCTGCGCCAAGACCGGAGGCTGGTTCAGGCGCGTCACGATCACGGTGAAAGTTCGATTCGTGCTCAGGCTTGGCGTCCCGTTGTCCGCGACCTGGATCGTAATGCGATTCGTGCTGGGGCCCTGCAAACCGGTCGGTCTCCACGAAAATTCTCCGGTGGCCGGATTGACGGTGACTCCGGTGGGCGCGCCAGGGCCAACGCTGAAAGTCAAAATGTTGGGCGGCAAGTCCGGATCGTTCGCGCTCACGGGAAAAGTGAGCGCCTGTCCCGCCTCAACGGTTTGATCCGAGATCTCTCCGAGCGTCGGCGGCTGATTCACTTCGGTGACGTTGAGAGTGAATCGGTTGGTCGCACCCAACGGAGGAATGCCGTTGTCCGTGGCGATGACGGTGATCTGATTGACGCTTGGTCCCTGGGTTTCGGTCGGTGTCCAGGTGAACACGCCGGTCGTGGGGTTGATCGTGGCGCCGGGGGGCGCGCCGGGACCCAGGGCGTACGCGATGGTGTTGGCGGGAACGTCCGCGTCCGTCGCCGTCACGGTGAGAGAAAACGGACTTCCTTCAGGAATCGTCTGATCCGCGATGGGGGACAGGACGGGCGCGGTATTGGACGGACTGACCTCTACGTTGAAGGTAATGCTCGCGGTTCCGGGCGGCGTCGCGTTGTCGGTCACGACGATCGTGATCGGAACGGTCGTCCCTCCTTGCGCCGCGGTGGGCGTCCAGGAGAATGCTCCCGTGCCCGGATTGATCGCAGCTCCCGGCGGCGCGCCCGCGCCAAGGCTGTAGGTCAAAGGATTCGGAGGCAGATCTGAATCCGTCGCCGCGGCCGACACAGTCAATGGATTGCCCGCGCGAACTGTTTGATCCGCGATGGCGGCCAGGACGGGCGGCGCGTTGACTTCGTTGACGGTGATGCTGACTACTTGAGTGGCGCTGAGCGGCGGCGCTCCGTTGTCGGTCACGCGCACGGTGACCTGGTAGCTGCCAGGCCCTTGAGCTTCGGTCGGCGTCCACGAAAGCGCTCCCGCGGGGCTGACGCTCAATCCGGGCGGCGCGCCGGATTCCGCGGAAAACGTCAGCACCTGCGCCGGTTGATCGGTGTCCGTGGCGCTGAGATTCAAAGTCAGCGCGACGCCTTCGTTGATCGTTTGTGGCGCGATCGGAGACATCAACGGCGGCGTGTTCGACGCCGCGACCGCGATGCTGAAACTCTGCACCGCGCTCAACCCGCCGCTGTCGGTCACTTGCACAGTCACGGACTCGGTCGAGTCGGGCAATCCCGCCGGAGGCGTCCACGAGAAAGCGCCGGTCGTCGGATTGATCGACGCGCCGATGGGGCCGCCGAAAGGCAGGCTGAACGTGAGAGTTTGCGCGGGCAAGTCGGGATCGCTCGCGCTCACGGTGAACGACAATGTTTGCCCGCCCCGGACGCTCTGATTTTGGATCGGCGCCAGAGTCGGAAGCGCGTTCACTTCCTGAACGTTGATCTGGAAACTCGCGGTCGCTGTGCCCCCGGCTCCGTCCGACACGCGAACATTGATCGAGTACTGGCCGGGCCCCTGCGCTTCCGTCGGTGTCCACGTGAAAATGCCGGATGTGGGATCAATCGATGCGCCCGGAGGCGCTCCGTCCAGGCTGTACTGGAGCGGTTGGGCGGGCAGGTCGGGATCCGCAGCAACAGCGACCACCGCCAGCAGGCTTCCTTCGTTGACAGTCTGGCTGCCGAGCGCGGGGAAAACCGGGGGTTGATTGGCTTCGGTTACCGTGACCGAGAACGACTGGGTCGCGCTCAAAGGCGGCGAACCAGTGTCGGTGACCCGCACCGTGATCGTGTAAGTTCCAGGTCCTTGTGCTTCCGTCGGCGTCCAGGTAAACGCGCCCGACGGACTGATGGACGCACCCGGTGGCGCGCCTTCCAAACTGAAGCTCAGCGGATCGGGCGGCACATCGCCGTCGGTGGCCGAGGCCGTGAACGTCAGAGGATTTCCTTCCGCGACGGTTTGAGAAGAAATGGGACTCAACGTGGGCGGATCGTTGACCGAGGCGATGTTGATGTTCACCGTCGCCGCGCCTGAAGTGGCGAAACCGTCGTTGACCGTGAAGCTGAAGCTGTCCGGCCCGTTCACGTTGGGATTAGGCCGGTAAGTCAGATTGGGAGCAGATCCGCTCAAAGTCCCTCGCGTGGGCGAACTGCCGATGCTGAAACTCAGCCCATCGCCGTTGGCGTCAAACCCTGTGAGGGTGATGTCGACCGATCCATCCTCCCGCACGCTGACGCTCTGGCTGTTCGCGATCGGCGGGCTGTTCACCAGCACCGTGCCCGGCGTGAACGTCGCGGTCAGCGCCACCGCCTGCCGATTGGAGACCTCGCGAACGACGGGGACATCTCCAAAAGTGATCTGCGTCGAGCCGCCCACGCTGCTGGTCGTGAAACTGACCCGGAGCAACTCCAAAGTCCCGGCGGGGAAGCTCCGGCCAGGGGGCATCCCTATCACGACGCCAAGCCTGCCGCTGGCCGCCTGCAGATTATTCACGTTCAGCGTCGCCGCGGTGACACTCCCCCCGATCGTCGTGCTGGCAAAGGTCAAGCGAGCCGGATCGAAGTTCAGGGTGAAACCCAGCGCTGCTTCGTTGCCATCGGCGACCATCTCGATGATTGCGGTGCCGGTCGAGTTCTCGCCGATGGTCGTACTGACGACGCGAACGACCGTCGCGGCGAAGGCGGAAGCGCCGAACAAAGAGACCAAGAAAAATACCGCCAGCCAGCAAGCCAGCGTGAAGGAGCGCGGGCAGCTTGCCCGCGCGGTGTTCAAAGAGTCGCGCGAAAAACCTGCGCGGGCAGGCTGCCCGCGCTCCTTTCGCGAGAGTCTTGAATGAGCTGAAGTCGTCAGCAGACTCAACCGCTTCATGATATTCATTGACCTGTGTGTCAGAGGTTGAGACGAAGTGAAAGCGCCGGCCATAAGCGAGCCCACCGGCGCTCCGACTTACCGCACAGGTCGAACGCGGTAGAACCTTCCCGGAAGATTCTTCGCGTCCGGATCGACGAATTCAGCCTGCCCGTTCGTGACTGTCACGGTCTTGAGCAGCGTCCAATTCACCAGATCAGGTGAAGTTTCGATCACCAGTTCGGTTCCCGGCGCGCCGGCCAGACGCAGCACCAGCTCACCCGCAGGCGCCCGGTCCACGACGCTCAAATTCCGCGCCGGGCGATTCTCCAACGCTGGAGAATCCGCGCCCTGAATCGTCACGGTGGCGTCCGAATAACTCGCGCGCAATTCATCGGCGGTGACGCTCACGACTTCGCGGCGAACCGGCGCGTCCGCCAGTTGCACGAGGGAGATCGCTTCGGTGGCGGAAGCATTGGAAGAGAATTCCAGTTCCAGGACTGCTCCGGTTCCGGCGCGCAGGGATTTGCCGGCCGGGAGGGCGAAGGCCACCCCAACGCGGCCATTCTCAAGTTCGCGGTCATTCAAGAGCAAAGTCGCTCCTTGAGCGCCACCGGTCGGCCGGGCGCCGACAAAACGCATGGCGCGCGGGTCGTATTTCAAACTGAACCCGACTGTGTTTTCATCGCCGCGCGCTTCCACGGACGCCAGGACGATGAAGTGCTGGCCGCGCTGCACTCTGCGATCATGGAGGCGAACACTTCGCGTGATGCGGCCTGAAGATTTCAAAGCGACGTTGCTTCCGCCGGAACTCAGGCCTTGCGTGCCGGTCGCGCCTTGAGATGTGCCGGAAGGGCCGCCGGCTTTGGGCACTTTGGCGTCGGCGCCGGTCCCGATGAGATCCAGGCCCGTCGCATAGCGCCCCGCTTGCGTCCAATCGGCCAGGCTGATCTCGCCATCCCCTAACGACTCGCGGGGCGCGCAGTCCGCCCGCCGGAATTCGCTCGGGCTGCTGGGATTCTCCAGATGGATCGCGAAGATTCCAACCTTGGTCCAATCCGTCACCGTAACCAAGCCGTCGTTGTTGCCAAACGGCGCCGGGGTCACGTCCGCCTCGTAGCCGAGAGAAATGGCCAGGTCGGCTCCCGCCGGCGCCACGGGCAGCCGGGCGGCCTGGGCATCCACCACTTCAGGGAAGAGCGGGAACGACGAGAAGCGGATGCGAGTGACCTCTGGCTGAGCGGTGATCGGAATGTTGAACCTGATCAACGCAACTTGTTTCGTGCCGGCCGAGAAAACTTGCCCGGCGGGCAGCGCCAGGGCGAAGCCAACTTGTCCCTGGTCCGCCTGACTGGGATTAACCTGGAGGTTCGCTCCCACGCTGGTGCCGCTCGTATCCGCTCCGAGAATCACGCTGTCGAACGCGATCTTGGTCTTGTCGAAATCGACGCTGAAGCCAATCGTGTTTTCGTTGCCTTGCGCCACCAGTTGCAGCGGCACCGCCACCTGCGCTCCCGCCAGTCCAGTCGTGTTAACCAGCCGCAAAATGCGAGGCGTGATGAAGGCGGTGAAAGTTCTGGAGGAGGTCGAGTTCGCTGACGCGCCGTCATTCGCGATGACCGTGATGATTGCGTCGCCGGACGTCACGCCGGCCACGGGCTGAATTCGGACGGCTCCCGGTTGGGTCGCGGTCGGTTGATCCACCCCCACAACCGTGACTTTTGTCGTGTTGCCCGAAGAGGCCGTCAGGGTGACGGTCTGTCCTTCCTCTCCTTGCGGACCTGGAGAAACGCCTAAGATCGAAACGGTGACCACGCCGCTGTCCGGGTGCAGACCGATGTTCTGGATCGGCGCCAACGTCGGCGGATCGTTGACCGCATTGACGGTGATCGAGACCGTCGCAGGCGGAGAATCCTGGAAGCCGTCGTGGACGCGGAACGTGAAGGAGTCCGGTCCGTTGTAGTTGAGGGCGGGCGTGTACGTGACGTTCGGCGGAGCACCGGAAACGGTGCCGCGCTGCGGCGGTTGTCCCATGGTGATCCTGAGCGTCGCGCCTTCCGCGTCGGTTCCCGCCAGCGTGATCGGTTTGGGTGTGTCTTCGTCCGTGGAAACCGTTTGCGCGGTGGCGACGGGCGGCTGATTCGGGGTCACGGTCAACGTGCCGCGCGTGATGTTCAGCGCGTAGTTCTGCAATTTGCCGGACGCATCCTGGAACGTCGGGAAGATATCGTAGTTGCCCGGCGGGCTTTGGGCATTGGCGAAGCTCGAGTAACCGATCGAGATCGAATCGTTGTTGCGCAGCCCCGAGAAACTCCCGGTGAACGTCGGGTTGGGCTGGCCAAACCCACGGGAGGCGCTGTTGACATTAATGTTCAACTGCGCGCGGGCCACGTTGAACGATTGGAACGCGGGCTGGGCTGGATTGAAGTTCTCGTTCCCATCCTGGCTGGCGACCAGCGTCACGAACTCGGCGTCGAGGATCTGAATCTTGCCGTCCGTCCCCAAGACCGCCGGACCCGAACTGACTTCGATTCGCACCGGCAAACCGGCGGAAGAATTGGCCGGCGCGTTGAAAGATGGCTCGCCATATGTTTTCCCCGTGATGGGCGCGAACTGAATGGTCTGATTCCCCTTGAAAATCGTGAGGTTCTGGCCCACGTCCGGCGCGCGGTTGTAACGGTCGTCCCCCAGTTGCTGCGCGGTGAGGTTGACGATGCCGGCGCCGGTGATCATGAGGAGTTTGCTGGTCGTGGACGTCTCCAGAACCAACTGGCCTCGGATTTCGCCGCCGCCGTTGGCCGCGGTATGAATGTTAATGTAAGTCTGGCCGCTG